>JALTMR010000314.1 GCA_027001525.1 Gammaproteobacteria bacterium | reverse complement strand
GCACCCGCACCCAAAAAGGGGGGCGGTAAATTGATCGGCACGGTGGCACTGCTCGTTGCCCTGGGGGCCATCTACAGCGGCTATCAACACCAACAGCAGGCAAGCCGGATTCATGCCAGCTTGACCGAGCGCCTCGATACCACCGAGCAGACCCTGTCCAGCATCGATGGCGCAGTAAAAGATGCCCTAAGCACCGCCCAAGCGGCTGACAGCACCGCGCAGGCATCGCAAACCAGCTTGCAGGGGCTACAGGGTCAAAGCGATGAAATCAAGGCATCCCTGGCCCAGCTCGAAGCCAAGGTGGGCAGTACCAGCACAGCACTGAGTGATAAAGAGGCCGCCATTCAGGCCCAGGTCAGCGCGCTCAATCAGCAGATCACCGAGCTAAGCCAGCAACTTCAGTCCCAGCAGCAAACGCCCGACGCATCCAAAACCGACTGGCTGGTGGCTGAGGTCACGCAACTGATCAAAATGGCCAATCAGCAAGCGCAACTGGCGGGCAACGCCCAGGCGGCAGCGGCCGCGCTGGAGACCGCCAACGCTCGTCTGGGTGAGATAAACGATCCGTCACTACTCAATGTGCGCAAAATTCTGACCGACAAAATAGTCGCTCTGCGAGGTGCACCCCGGGTCGACGTCACCACCATCGCCCTCACCCTCAGCAGTCTCGAAGGCGAAGCGGATAAGTTGCCGCTGAAGTCCACCGCCCCCAGCAGCTACCAGGGAGAGGCACATGAAGAGGCCGGCAGCGAAGAGAGCAGCGATCTGGCCGGTTTTTTCGACAAGGTCTGGCAAGACGTCAAGGGGCTGATCACCATCAAGCAATCCGGCGAAGACGCCGCCCCGGCGCTGTTGCCACCCGGCCAGCAATTTTTCCTGCAGCAGAACCTGCGCCTCAAGCTGGAGACCGCCCGCCTGGCCCTCCTCCAGGGCGATACCCAGCTGTTTCAGGCCAGCATCAAGACCGCACGGCAATGGCTGGAGCGCTACTTTGACACCAGCGCCACCGCCACCGCCAACATGCTCACCACACTGTCACCTTACGAGAGCATGGAGCTGACCACCTCACTGCCCGATGCCGGTGATGCGCTCAAGGCGCTGGAAAAGTGGCAAAGCCTTCGTCACCAGACGGCCACCAGCAACCAGGTCACTGAGGTCATGGAGGTAGCCCAATCATGAGACTCGTCATCTATGCCATCATCGTTTTAATCGCTGGCACCTGGCTGGCGGTGTACGCCAGCAAAGACCCGGGCTACGTCATGATCAGCTACCGCGGGCTGGATATTCAGACCAGCGTCAACATGGCGGTCATCATGCTGCTGCTGGCCTTTGCCGTGTTTTATGCCGTCCTGCGCCTGCTCATCACAACAGGCCTGCTGCCGCGGCGCCTGGGCAAGTGGCGCAAGGTCAAGAAAGAGGTCACGGCCGAGAAGGAGCTGACCAAGGGGTTAATCGATCTCAACATGGGTAAATGGGATGCCGCAGAAAAACACCTGCGCAAAACCTCAAAAAGCGCCCACCTTGCCACCATTGGCTACATGGCTGCCGCCCAGGCGGCACAAGGCCAGGGGGATACGGCTCGTCGTGACGGCTACCTGCAGCTGGCCCAGGATGGCAGCAAAACCAAAACCAAATTGGCTGTCGCACTTAACAAGGCGCATCTTCTGGCCCAGGCCGGGCATGCAGACGAGGCCGTGGCCACGCTCAACAAGTTACCGCCGAACCAGCTGCAAAACCCGGCTGTTCTGGCCCAGCAGGCGCAGCTCTACACCCAGCTCAAGGACTGGCCTTCATTGACCAACCTGCTGCCCAAACTGCGCAAGGGCAAGGCCATGCCGATGGTAGAGTACTACGAGCTGGAGCACACAGCCTACTCCGGCCAGCTCAACCACGTCGGTCGCAGTAAAGACGTAGTCGCGCTGGAGCAACTGTGGAAGCGGCTGCCCAGGCGGTTGCGTGAGAAAGAGGATATGGTCATCGATTATGCCTGCTCGCTGATGAACTGCGGCCACAATGACGATGCCGAAGAGGTGCTCTACCACCGCATCAATCGCCACTGGAGCGAGGCACTGGTCTACATCTACGGCCTGCTCGACGGCGACGCGGAGATCTACCTTGCCCGCGCCAAGAACTGGCTGAAGAAACACGGTGAGGATCCGGTGCTACTCCTCACACTGGGCAAGTTGGCGGTAAGAGCCCACCAGTTTGAGGATGCCCGCAACTACCTGGAACAGAGTCTGACGATCACGCCAAACAGCGAGACGTATCAGGAGCTGGGGAATCTGATGGTCTACCTCAAGGAGCCGGACCAGGCCATTGCCTGCTTTCGTCACAGCCTGGCCATGACCCCAGAAAGCTTTGCCCAGCCACAGCTTGGCGATACCCGGGTTGAACATGCCCGCCTGCCTCAACCCAAGCCCCCCGTCATTGTGGAGGCTGCCACACCACAACTGGTGGAAGTTCAGACCAGCGTTGAGCACAAGGAAGTTGCCGAAAGCAGATGATGCCGCAATGAGCGCACTCCGGCCGGCCCATTCCCGCCGACCGGAGGCCTCACTTACTGGCGATCCGATGCAAACTCAAAACTATCAAAGTAGAACTGCCCTTTCGGCAGACCACGCTGCATAAACGCCTCTCGTGCCGCGGCCACCATGACCGGAGGGCCACTGACGTAGACATCGTAGCCCCCCACATCGGCCACATCCTCCACCACGGCCTGGTGAACGAAACCGTGCCGGCCACCATCACCCGCTTCGGGCTCCGACAACACCGGCACATAGTTCAGGCCACCCTGATGCTGCCAACCTTCCACCAGCCCGGCCAGATACTGATCCGCTGCCGTTCGCGTCCCCCAATAGAGCGTCATGGGGCGCGATACCCCTTCCTGCAACGCATGTTCGATGATGCCCTTGATGGGGGCAAAGCCGGTCCCCCCGGCCAGAAACAGCATCGGTCGTGGTGACTCCTCGCGCAGGTAGAAGTCGCCATAGGGGCCCTCAATCTGAACGATATCTTTCTCCTTCATCTGGCCGAAGACGTAGCCGGTAAACTCCCCCCCCTCAACGTGACGCACATGGAGTTCGAGCACCTCGTCGTTGTGAGGCGCATTGGCCAGGGAAAAACTGCGACGACGACCGTCCGGCAGAATGATGTCGATGTACTGACCGGCCAGAAACAACATGCGATCGTTCTCCGGCAATTTCAGGCAAAGTCGCATCACGTCTTCGGACAGCTGCTCCATCTGCACCACCTTGGTGGGGTAGCGCCGGATCGGCACATCTTTGGACTTGCCGATTTCATGCACCTCCAGCACCACATCCCCCAGCGGCCGGGCCTGACAGACAACCACCTGACCAATGGCCTCTTCCGTATCACTCAAACACCCCGGCTGCCCCGCCGGATAACTCACCTCGCCCGCCACCACCTTGCCTTTGCAGGCGCCACAACCACCATTGCGGCAGCCGTAGGGAAATGACAGACCGTGGCGCAGCGCCGCATCCAGTATTGTCTCGCCATCGTTGACACTGAAAACGTGCCCGCTAGGCTCGACTGTTATTTTGAAACTCATACAATAGGTCCTCCTCCTTGAAGCCAGAAACCGTCAACCGATGGCCTCCATTCAGTGCCGGTTTCCAAGCCTGAGGCTGCGATTCTCTACTATTTTCCCCGGGAGAAGAACCCTGAAGACCATCTCAATCATCGGCTGTGGCGACATCGGTCAGCGCGTTGCAACACTTTGGCTCCGCAAAGGCATGGCCGTTCACGCCCTCAGCCGCACGCCCGAGCAGCGGCCCGAGCTGAAAGCTAGTGGTATAGCACTGCACTGCGGCGACCTGGATCGGCCCGGCAATCACAGCACCATCCCCACCCAGGATGCACTGCTCTACTACTTTGCGCCGCCACCGGGCGACGGAGAGGATGACCCTCGCATGCGCCACTTTTTGGACACCATCCCGACCACTCAACTGCCGGTACGCGTTGTCTACATCAGCACCAGTGGCGTCTACGGTGACTGCCAGGGCGCTCTTGTGACCGAGCAGACGCCACCCCAGCCGGCGACGCAACGCGCCAGGCGCCGCCTGGCCGCAGAGGCGACACTGCT
>JALTMR010000313.1 GCA_027001525.1 Gammaproteobacteria bacterium | reverse complement strand
AGTCAATGTCGACGCCAGACTCCAGCGCGTGCAGGCGGGCCACCGTCAGCGGTGCTTTGCCGGCATCGATGCCGACGACGTTTGCCCCGCAGACCGCCATGCTCTCGCTGAGAATGCCGCCGCCGCAGCCAATATCCACCACCTGTTTGCCACTGATGCCGCCGGCGTGTTCGTTGATGAAGTTAAGGCGCAGGGGATTGATGTCGTGCAGTGGCTTGAACTCGCTGTCAGTGTCCCACCAGCGGGCGGCCAGCTCCTCAAATTTACTCACCTCGGCGGCGTCGATATTGGGGTGTTTCTCTTGCGCTGTTGCTGTCATTCTGGTCACCGTTTAATGCTGTTGGTCTTGGTCCGCAATCTTTTTACCCCATTCCAGGGCTTTTTGGTGAATCGCGTGTTGATCCAGTGTAGTCAACTCACCCCCTTTAAGCACCTGTTTGCCGGCGACCCAGACATCACTCACCCTGTCCCGCCCGGTGGCGTAGACCAGCTGCGATATCGGGTTGTAGATGGGCTGGCTCTCCAGACCGCCCAGCGAGATGGCCGTGATATCTGCGGCCTTGCCGATTTCGAGCGAGCCGGTCTCCTTGTCGATGCCCAGCGCTTTGGCGCCGTTAAGGGTGGCCATTCGCAGGGCGGTGGCGGCCGGGATGGCGCTGGCATCGCCAGCCACGGCCTTGGCCAGCAGGGCGGCGGTGCGCATCTCGCCGAGCATGTCGAGGTCGTTATTGCTGGCGGCGCCATCGGTACCCAGCGCCACATTAACGCCCGCTGCGATCAATTTGGCAATGGGGCAGAAGCCACTGGCCAGTTTGAGATTGGATTCGGGGCAGTGAACGACACTGGCGCCGGCGCTGGCCAGTTCGCCAATCTCATCATTACTCAGTTGCGTCATATGGACAGCCAGCAGGCGGGGGGAGATCAGCCCCAGTTTGGTGAGTCTGGCCAGGGGGCGTTCGCCGTACTGCTCCTGACTACCGCCCAGCTCATCCGCTGTTTCGTGAATGTGCATGTGGAGCTGAACGTCCATCTGCTCCGCCAGTACCGCCGCTCGCTCCAGTGGCTCATTGGAGACGGTGTAGGGGGCGTGGGGGGCAAAGGCCGCGTTGATGAGGGGGTGATCACGGTAGTGGTCATGCACCTGGATGCCTTTGGTGATGTACTCATCGGCATTGGCAGCCCAGACGGTGGGGAAATCGATCAGGATCATTCCCACGGTGGCGCGCATGTGGGCATCGGCGGCGACCTTGGCGCTAATGTCAGGGAAGAAGTACATGTCGTTGAAGCAGGTGGTGCCGCCACGCAGCATCTCGGCGATGGCCAGGCGACTGCCATCCGCCACAAATTCCGGGCTCACCCAGGCGGCTTCGGCGGGCCAGATGTGGTCGTTGAGCCACTCCATCAGCGGCAGGTCGTCGGCCAGGCCGCGAAACAGCGACATGGCCAGGTGGGTATGGGCGTTGATCAGGCCGGGAATCAGGGCGTGCTCGTCCAGACTCTGCGTTGTCTCCGCGTCGAAGCGCCGCAGTGCCTCGGCGGTAGGCACAATCGCCACAATGCGGCCATCGCGAACGGCCAGCGAGTGGTGCGCCAGCACCGTGTTGTCCGGCTCCACCGGAATGATCCAGCGGGCGTGGATGAGTGTGTCAACGTGTTCCATAGTCCCTGTCCGTGTTAATTCGGGGGGGCAAGTATACCTGCGCCGGGAACTATGCTGCTATCTGCTCTGGCTTGGCGTCCGGCTTTGGGGCCAGCCTCACAAAACCAATATCCTCCATAATGGCGTACATGGCCGGCAGCACCAGCATAATTAGTGCAGTGGAGGTGATCATGCCAAAGACGATGCTAGTGACCAGTGGCACCAGAATCAGGGCCTGGGTACTGGTCTCGAACAGCAGCGGTGTCATACCGGCGATGGTGGTGATGGAGGTGAGGAAGATGGCGCGAAAGCGATCGTGCACCGCCTGTTTGGCGGCGGCGTGCAGAGCCATCCCTTCCTGAACGCGGTATTTGACGAACTCCACCAGCAAGATGGAGTCGTTAACCACCACGCCCGCCAGTGAGACAAAACCGATCATGCTGGGCAGGGTAAAATCGAGCCCCATGATGAGGTGACCCCAGATGGCACCGATGAGGGCCAACGGAATATTGACCATCACAATCAGTGGTTCGCGGTAGTTACGAAATTGCAGGCTCAGCAGCAAAAAGACGCCAAACGCCCCCAGCCCGAAGCCTTGCAGAATGGAGAGCTTGGTCTCGGTGCCGTTCTCCACTTCGCCTTTGAAGTTGAAGTGGATGTCGGGGTAGCGCGTTTGCAGAGCCGGCAGAAAATTCTGCTGCAAGCCTTTGATGACCTCGGAGGTGTTGGCCGTCTCAGCCTCTACATCGCCATAAATGTTGACGGTACGCTGGTGATTGACGTGACCGATACGGGCAAACTCGCGGGTTTCGGTGACGGTGGCGACGCTGCTCAACGGAATTGCCTCCCCGCTACGGGACAAGACGGTGAAGTTATCGAAATCGACCAGCGCCTGGTCGGTGGCGCTGTGGAGCCTGGCGACAATCTCGTAGGCCTCGCGGCCGCGGTAGATCTCACTGATCTTGACCTCCTGATAGGCGGCGCGCAGTTGGGCGGCAATGCGGCGTGAATCGACGCCGGCGGCCAGCGCACCGGGCTTGAGCTGGATGCTGTATTGCGGCTTGCCGGGGCGCAGGTCGTCGAGCAGGTTGGTGACGCCATCGTAGCCACGCAGCCAGTTCTGCACCTCCCATGAGGCTTGCGACAGCCTGTCCAGATCGGGACCACTCAAGCGGATATGGATGGCGCGCCCCGCCGGGCCCACCTTGCCTTCCTTGTATTGAATATCGACCACATCGGGCAGGGCCGGGGTTTGTGCCTTCCACTGCTGCACCAGCTCGGGAATGCGGGTGTTGCGGACCTCGGTGTTGAGCAGGTCGATGCTGAGGGTGGCCAGATGGGCACCGTTCTCCGGCACATCGCCATGCACGCCGTAGGCGAGCTGGATGTTCTTGATCAGCGTCTCTGGCTCGTTCTGGCTGAGGGCCTGATTGGTGCGCTCCAGCGAGTCGAACAGCACCGCCACCACGCGTTCGGTTTCACTCAGGGGGGTACCCTGGGGGAGCAGAATCCTCGCCTCGAAGTTGTTGCCCTCCAGATCGGGGAAGGCCTTGAATTTCACCGTACCGGTGGCGATGAGGCCGACCGACAGGACCAGCATGGCGAGGGCGATGCCGACGGTGAGGTAGCGAAACTGCATCGCCAGCTCGGCGGTATCGCTGACTTTGTGGCGCAGCTGGTTAAAACGGGCCTCAAAGGCCTGCCTCCAGCGGGGCGGCGCCTTGTGGTGGCTGTGTGCCAGCGAGTGCTTCAGATGGTGCGGCAACACCAGAAAAGCTTCGATCAGGCTGATGGTCAGTACCGACAGCAGCACCACCGGCAGTACGCCCAGTATCTGCCCCATATCGCCCTTCATCATCAGCAGGCTGCCGAAAAGGAAGGCGGAGGTGAGGTAGGAGGCCAGGACGCCGCGGAAGACCTTTTTGGTGCCATCCACGGCGGCCTCCATGGGGGATTTCCCCTTGCGGTATTCGTGGTCGATGCTCTCCGAGAGAACAATGGCATCGTCCATCAAGATACCGATGGCCATGAGCAGGGCCACCATGGAGATCATATTGATGCTGACCCCGAAAAGCACCATCAGCCCCAGGCCGCCAAGGAAGGAGATGGGCAGCCCCAGCGCAATCCAGAAGGTGTAGCGCCAGGAGAAAAAGGCCAGCAGCGCCAGAGTGGCGAGAATCAACCCTTGCCAGCCGTTGCTGAGCAGAAGTTGCAGGCGGTCGCGTACCAGGGTGGAGTTATCGTTAAGCAGGGTCAGTTGCGTGCCCTGGGGCAGTTTGGCGTTCTCTGCGGTCACAAAGGCGGCGAGGGCGTCGGCCACTTTTAGAGTGTCATCGATGGTGTTTTTACTGACTTTAAGCAGCGCGGCGGGCTGGCCGTCCAGTTCGATACGCTCCTCCGGTTTTTCGAAACGCTCGACGATGGTGGCGATCTCCCCCAATTTGATTTCACCGCCCCTGGGGGTGGTGAGGATCACCAGTTC
>JALTMR010000312.1 GCA_027001525.1 Gammaproteobacteria bacterium | reverse complement strand
ATCCTCGGAAAAGGCAACCGTCAGACGGTAATCAAGCTGGCGCCACTGCCCCCCGTGCCGTAGCGCGGCCTCTCTGACACCGTTATCTCCCACCGTCACGCGCACGGAGCTGCCCTGATCCAGCACCGCCTCCCGGGTGACAATGTTGATCACGCCAAAAAAGGCATTGGCGCCGTAGCTGGCGGCATCCGGGCCGCGCACCACTTCGATGCGCTCGATATCGTCCAGCGTAATGGGGAGGTCGGCCCAATACACACCCGCCCAGGCAGGCGTATAAACGGAGCGGCCATCAATCAGCACCTGCATCCGGCGTGAGTATTCATCACTGAGCGAACGGGCAGAGACCGCCTGCGTGCCACCATCTTTGATTCCCACCAGCATGCCCGGCACCAGACGAAACAGCTCAAACAGCTCGCGCGCGCCAGAGGCGTCTATCATCCGACGATCGATAACAGAGACCGCCATTGGCGCTTGAGCCGGTGTTTGGGGCAGACGGGTCACCGACAGGACGACGGGGTATTCCGCCATGTACTGCGCCTCGTCCATCAGAGGTATCTCTTCCTCCCCTGCACCGGGCGGTGAAAACGCCAGCAAGGGGAGACCACAAAACAGGGAGATGCTTAACGCCCTGCCCCAGGCGGCGATATGTTCTTTTTTTCTGCTCACAGGCTATCCAAACATTGGCGCAGCCACCCCTGGCCTCTTGCGCCGATCCGTTGGCCATAGCGATAAAGGCAGCCCTTTTTGCGGGCCCACTAATCTTTCGCAACCTTACCAAAATGGAGCGGCCTTAGCGACTGAGCGAGGGTGGCTGGGGAGCCTGTCGAACAGGGGATGAATCTATTGCGAAAAGGCCAGAAGCACAACTTTCGCGCTGGCCGGAAATGGTGGGGGGGATGCAGGCGGAAACCAGAGCGAGGCTCGCTCTGGTCATTGACAAAGCCCCCTAACGGCGAGCCGTCTCCAGCTGACGCCTGAATGCGCGTTCGAGACTGTCGATGCGCTCTTCCATCAAGCCCAGCCGGGTCTCCAGCGCCGAAAGCTGCTCCGATTCATAGTTCTGACTCACACCCACCTGCTTCGTGCTCGCTGGTGGTGGCTCATCAGGCTCGACACCGGACTCGCTGTAAACCGGCGTCTCCTCCTGCAGCTCGCCCCCCACCTCTCTGACCTGGGCCGCACCGATTTCGTGCAGCTCCTCCAGATAGCTGAACAGCATCAAGCGATCACAGAAGGTGTTAATTTTGCGTGGCACGCCCTGAGTAAAATCAAAAATTTGCTGGTAGGCCGCCTCATCAAACTTCGGGTCTTCCCTCCACCCAACGTAGCCGAGACGGTGCTCGATGTACTTTCTGGTCTCCTCGGCATCCAGCGGTTCCAGATGGTAGGCGGCAATGACACGCTGACGCACCTGCTCCAGCCCATCCGCTTGCAGGGTGTCACGAAACTCCTCCTGCCCGAGCAGAAAGCTCTGCAGCAACGCCCGACCAGCCACCTGAAAATTGGCCAGCATACGCAGCTCTTCGAGGGACTCTCGCGGCAGATTCTGGGCCTCATCCACCACCAGCAAAATCCGTTTACCTTCACGGGCACGCGCCAGCAGAAAGATTTCGAGATTCTTCAGTACCGCCGCCTTCGGGGCCCCCTCGTGCGCCAGACCGAAGGAGGCTGCCACCATGCGCAGTGTATCCTCCGGCTCAAGGTGGGTCGTCACCAGCTGCGCAGCAACGATGTTCTCTTTGGCCAGATCTTCAAACAAGGCCCGCACCAGGGTGGTTTTTCCGGTACCGATGCCCCCCGTGATGACAATAAAACCTTCGCCCTGCGATAAGCCGTAGCGCAGGTAGGACATGGCACGTTTGTGGCCACGACTGCCAAAAAAGAAACGGGGATCAGGACTTAACTGAAAAGGTTTGCCGGTAAGCTTATAAAACGACTCGTACATCCAATGTGCTCTTTAGTGAGTATGACTGACAGCGACGAATTCACGGCACGGTGCCTTATTGAAGCTTGAAACTGACGACCGTCCCTGGCACTGCTGGTTTTTATAATATGCCTGAGAATGTGCACTTCCCGGCAGCTCCTGCGGCTCTCGAATAAAGGGGAGCATAATCGTCAGGATTCTTTACAACCAGAACTGCGAGATTACAGCCACCTACCCCATCAGTCAAGCCGTGAACGGGCTGGCAAACACCGCTCAGACAAAGGCAAAAAAATGGAGAAAAAACCGGCTGAAGAACCGTGCCTGAATTCGCACCTGCGGGGTGGAAAGCACGGATTCAGGACATGCTCTACACCGCGAGAGGCTAAAGGCCGGGTAGCGCTCTTTCAAAAACCGCCAACAAGCGCAACCAACCCCACACCCAGTACCGCCATGGCGATACCGTGCTGTTTGATTCTGGACCTGAGCTGCTGCTGGCTCCGCTCTGCCTGGTCGAGAATCACAGGCAGCAGCCCATCGAACAGCACCAGGTTCTTACTGATCGCCGCGGTGCCCGCGTCATAAAACGCGGCCGGTTTGATCTGCACCTCTTCAGCGCCCAGCAAGCTGCCATTCAATAGCTGTACAAAATTCAGCGTCAGCTGTCGGCTCTCTTCCACCACCGACTGCCGGGCGACCTGCGCCTCCCGGGCCGCCGGCATACTCGCCAACACCTGACTGCTTTGCGACACAGCCTGCTCGACACGGCTGGAGAGAAAGCCAAGTTTTACGCGATCGGCCACCGACAGCTTCTGGCGACTGGCCACGCCAGTACCGATTCCCCGTGCCCGGGCGATAAACTCCACCATCACGGGCAACTGGCAAAAGACGATCTCTCGCAGTTTGGTCATGTTCGAATCCGCCTGACAAACACTGGATCGCGCCGCAGCATCGTCGAAAAGATAGATCACCTCCGTCACCAGATTTGTGTGGGCCTGAAAGCTCTCCGCAGCAGCCATAGCCCCAAGGCCTGACTTCAACGCCTGCCAGTCGGACTTGAGCCCATGCCAACGGCGGCTAATCAACGCATCATCACAAGCAGACAGCAGTTGATCCAGCCCCTCGATGTCCTTTTCAATCTGGCACTGGGTTTCGCTTAATTTGGCTTTGAAGGTCTCATCCCCTTGCAAATAGGCATTCGCCATCCCCCGGTGCTGGGGCAGGTGCTCGAAAAGCGGGCGCAAGGCAGAGATAATCGCCAGATAGCGACGTCCCTCTCGCTCGATACGCAGGCACCGGACGCTGTAGCGCACCAGTCCCAGCAACCACAAAAGGAAAAGAAAGACCAAAGCAGTAAGTGTCAGCGACATGACCTACCTCCTCACTGCATCGGCGCCGGGTGAGGCCGTCAACATCCGCCCCGACAACGCTTCAAGATAGGACGCCGTTGCGCTGGCATCGGCAATATCGACGCTGTTGTCCGCCACCATGGTGTTGATGGTTTCAACGCTGGCGGCAATCTCCTGCGTGGCCAGATTCTGCTCCCGCACCACCAGCGAGATCTCCTGCGTGGCGGCCAGTGTCGTTGTCACCCCGGCCTGAATCCCGTCCAGGTTCTCACCTGCCGTGTTGACCAGCGTCACGCCCTGATCCACCAGCAAATGGGTATTCTTGATACTTTCAACGATGTGAGTGATCTCCGCCTGCACGGTGTCGATCATCTCCCGCACCTCATCAGTCGCTTCGTGAGTACGTGTGGCCAGCTGCCGAACCTCATCCGAGACCACGGCAAAACCGCGGCCGTGCTCCCCCGCCCGGGCCGCTTCAATGGCGGCATTGAGGGCGAGCAGATTGGTCTGGGCGGCAATATCCTGAATCACCTCGATGATATTGTTGATGCGGGCTGAGCTCTGGCCGAGGTTATCCACCTGGGTCGAGGCGATGCTAACCGTCTCGGAAACCTCCCGAATCGCCTTGATGGCCTCTTTGACCACGCCGCCGCCCACTTCGGCCTGCTGACTGGACTGCTCCGCCACGTCCGTCATTGCCGTTGTTTTTTCCACAATCTGCTCGGTACTGGCTGAGGTCTGCTGAATAGCTGAAGCGATGTTGGCCACAGCACCACTTTGCTGACTGGCATTTTCCGCCTCACGCCGGGAGAGCTTGTTCAGCTCACCGGCAGCGTCGTACACCTCGGCCGCC
>JALTMR010000311.1 GCA_027001525.1 Gammaproteobacteria bacterium | reverse complement strand
GGCAGTGATCCGCGCGTGGATCAGGCCATTGCCCTCAACCCGCAGATGATGGGCTTTCTGCGCCAGGAGAAGAGCGAAGCGGTGCCGCTGCATCAGAGCATCGAACAGCTGAAAGCCTTGATGGCGCTTGAGGCGGGCAATGGCAGCGAGGCGGCGCCAGCAGAACCACCGCTTCAGCCCCAACTTCAATCCCAATCTCAACCCCGGCCCCTTGAGCAATGAACCGCTCCCGGCAGTTCAAACCCGTTGTCGACCACGCCCACCAGCTTGAAAAAGAGGCCGCCCAGGCACTGGGTGAAGCCAACCGGCAGGTCAGCGCTGCGGTGGCGCAACTGGCTCAGTTGCGCGGCTATCGGCAGGAGTATCTTGATCACTACCGGGCCATGGGCGAGCAGGGGGGGGTAGACCCCGGCCGTTTGCGGGACTATCAGGCCTTTCTGGCCAAACTCAACAACGCCATGGCACAACAGAACGAGGCCATTGATGCGGCCAAACAGCAGCGCGAAGAGGTGCGGCGCTTCTGGCTCGCCAAGCGCGGCCGGAGCAAGGCGCTGGATGGTGTCTTGAAGCGCTATATCGAAGAAGAGGCCTACGCCGAAACAAGAAAAGAGCAGCGTGAGATTGACGACCGCAGCCGCCCCCGCGAAGAGCACTGATCGCCGCTTCGGTCGGCCCGGTTGTGATCTCGTTTTACCTGCCTGAATGGCTCGGATTCACGCCGCTGTTTTGACTCTTTTTTCTCCCTAAAGTCCTTTCTCATCGTGCCGCTAAGCATTACGTCGAACGCTGGGGTTATCTGTGCTCAGCGCCGACGTTTCAGGCCACGCCCAACCATGTAAAGGGATTTTATGACATGTCAGATGCAGAAGGAATGACGATTGATTGCAACGAGATATTTGATATCTCGGTAGTCACTGATTTTAAGGCGATGGTGCAACAGGCCATGGCTGATGGCAGCGACCTGGTGCTCGATGCCGCCAGAATCGAACGTGTTGATACCGCCGCACTTCAGTTGCTGGCCGCCCTGTTCAGAGACTCTGACTGCAAGGGCATCAGGCTAAGCTGGAAAACCCCCACTGAACCATTGAAATACGCAGCCAGGCTAAGCGGTCTGGATGAGCTGCTGGGATTGTGAAGCGTCGCTTCGCCATGCCAAGGAATTGCCAATTACCAAAAAGATGAGGGAACAAAATCATGCCAACAATACTTGCTGTTGACGACTCAGCCTCCATGAGGCAGATGGTCACCTTTACGCTCAAGGGCGCGGGCTTTAGCGTTATCGACGCTGTGGACGGCGTTGATGCTCTGAGCAAAGTCAAGGGAAAGAGTGTCGACCTGGTGCTGACCGACGTCAATATGCCGCGCATGGATGGCATTGCGCTGATCAAGGAGCTGCGGGCGCTGCCCAACTTTAAATTTACCCCCATTCTGATGCTGACCACCGAATCGGGATCGGACAAAAAGTCGGAGGGGAAAAGTGCCGGCGCAACCGGCTGGATTGTTAAACCCTTTAACCCTGACCAACTGCTGGCCACTATCAAGAAAGTTCTGGGGTAGAGACCATGGGTATCGATATCAGCCAGTTCCTGGACACTTTCTACGAAGAGAGTTTCGAAGGCCTCGACATTATGGAGACCAACCTGCTGGCACTGGACGCCGGCCAGGTGGACGATGACACCATCAACTCCATCTTTCGGGCGGCTCACTCCATCAAAGGGGGGAGTGGCACCTTTGGTCTTATGGACGTTGCCGACTTTACCCATGTACTGGAAACCCTGCTGGATGAAATGCGTGACGGCGTACGCCCGGTCACCAGCGAAGGTGTGTCGTTGATGCTCTCCTCCGTGGATGTGCTGCGTGACATGCTCACCGCCCTGCGTGACGGCAATGAGATCGATACCGCCCGGGTCAGCGAAGTGCATGCCGATCTGGAGACCATGCTCAAAGGCAGCGTCGCAGCTGCGAAAGAAGACCAGACGGTGGCGGAGACCGCGAATGCCGAAGCGGCCCCTCAAGCGTCGGGCGACGGCTGGAAAATCGTCTTTCGGCCCATGGTGCAGATGTTGAAAACCGGCAACGATCCGGTGCGCATGATCAAGGAGCTTGATGAGCTGGGCGAGCTGAGCGTCCGCGCCGATCTCGATGACCTGCCCCCGCTGGAAGATCTTGACCCCGAGGAGTGCCGCATTGGCTGGACCATGGAACTCAAGGGGGATGTGACCGAAGAGGCGATTAAAGAGATCTTCTCCTGGGTGGAAGATGAGTGTGAATTGAATATCGAACCGCTGGCCGCCGCAGAGGTGCCAGAGACAGAGGTGGCGGAAGAGGCCGAAGCAGCGCCTGTGGCCGAGCCAGTGACCGAACCAGCGACCGCACCGGCGGCCGTGGAAGTGTCAGCTACCGCACCCGCACCTGTGGCTGAGAAAAAAGAGGCCGCCGCGCCGGCCACCGTCAAAAAGGCCGCCGCCAAAGATTCAGGCTCCATTCGTGTCGGCATCGATAAAGTCGACGTGTTGATCAACATGGTGGGCGAACTGGTCATTACGCAGTCGATGTTGAACCAGATTGGCGAAGAGTTCACCATGGACAAGTTGCAAAAACTGCAAGAGGGCCTGGCCGAGCTGGAGCGCCATACCCGCGAGATGCAAGAGAACGTCATGCGGATTCGTATGTTGCCCATCAGCTTTGCCTTTAACCGTTTTCCCCGTCTGGTGCACGACCTGAGCCAGAAACTGAACAAAAAAATTGAATTGAAAATGTCCGGCGAACAGACGGAGCTGGACAAAACCGTCATGGAAAAGATCGGTGACCCGCTGGTGCATCTGGTCAGAAACTCCCTCGACCACGGCATCGAAACCCCCGAGGTGAGAAAGGCCAACGGCAAGCCCGAAGTGGGTGAGCTGCTGCTGAATGCCTACCATCAGGGGGGCAAGATCGTGATTGAAATTCACGATGACGGTGCCGGTTTGAACACCGACCGAATCCGCGCCAAAGCCATCGAAAAGGGGCTGATTAAGGAGGGCGAAAACCTGCCGCCGGAAAAGATACACGAGCTGATTTTTCACCCCGGTTTTTCCACCGCCGAACAGGTGAGCGATGTCTCCGGCCGGGGTGTCGGCATGGATGTGGTGAAGCGAAATATCAAAGACCTGGGCGGCAGCGTCGAGGTGCAGTCAGAGGCGGGTGTGGGGTCGGTTTTTACCATCCGTTTGCCCCTGACACTGGCGATTCTTGATGGCCAGCTCATGCGCATCGGTGACCAGACTTTTGTCATTCCGCTGGTGTCCATTACCGAATCGTTACAGGTGAATGAGGCCTATATCAAATCCATCGCCAGCGATACGGAACTCTACAAATTGCGCGACGAGTACGTGCCCGTGCTGCGCCTGCACGACGTGTTCGGCATCGAACCTGACAGCAAGGAGCTGGTGGGTGGACTGCTGATGGTGGTGGAGGGCGATGGCCAGTACGCCGGTCTGTTTGTTGATGAACTGATGGGTCAGCAACAGGTGGTGATCAAGAGCCTGGAGTCGAATTTCAAGCCGGTGGAAGGTGTCTCCGGTGCAACGATTCTGGGTGATGGCACCGTCGCGCTCATCATCGATGTGGCGGGTCTGGTGCAGTTGGCACGAAAACGAAACCGTCGTGGCCAAGGTCAAAATATAGCTGCCTGAGGAGAAAAGACGTATGAGCAGTGCACAATTAATGGAAAACGATATCAGCCTTGATGCCGATACGGATCAGTATCTGACCTTCATGCTGGCGGGGGAGGAGTACGGCGTTGACATCCTGCGGGTGCAGGAGATCAAAGGGTGGGACTCCGTTACACCGATCCCCAACACACCGCAATACATCAAAGGCGTGATCAATTTACGCGGCACCATCGTGCCTATTTTTGATCTGCGCGAGCGCTTTGGTCTGGAACCTATTCCCTATGGCCCCACCACGGTGGTTATTGTTTTGAAAGTGATGCGCGAAGGGGAGAGCCGCACCATGGGTGTTGTGGTTGATGCTGTCTCCGAGGTCTACAACATCAAGGAGGAGGAGCTGAAGGCCTCCCCCGACTTCGGCGCCTCGGTCAGCACCGAGTTTGTCCAGGGGTTGGCGACCATCGAAGAGACGATG
>JALTMR010000310.1 GCA_027001525.1 Gammaproteobacteria bacterium | reverse complement strand
CGGCAATCGCTCTCTTCGTGGGCGTAGCGGGTGTATTTCCAGCGCTCCATCAGGCGGTCACGCAGTGACAGCGCCAGGGCGGTGTAGGGGTAGTGGGTGGACTGGCAGTGGCGGTCCCGCCCCAGAGTGAGACTGAAGTAGCGGCGAAAGTCTTCGTTGATGCTTTGGCTGTCCATGCCCAGAGGCGGCAGTTCAGTCAGGGCGCTGATGGGGCTGCTTTTTTGTAGTGGGGTAAATTTTTTGTCCATGCTTGATTGATCCGTTAGGCGTGGGGAAGGGGCTGCAAGCGCAAGTTGAAAACGCCACAGTCGTAACGGCCATTATATGCCAAGCTGAAGCGGCGTCGCAGTTTGGTTGTTGGGGCGTGGCGCGGGCGCGCAGGAGGCGTTGGGATAAAAGACGGAATCACCCAAAGGTGGGGTGGGGGTGATTCCGTATAAAACCGTGTTGTTCGAATAAAATTTCGCGCACCCGCCGCTCGTGGGGGATGCGGTGGATGCGCGAAATGGATGGCCCGGTTGCGCCTGGCCTACAGCGCCGGTACGCAACACATGCCGGCAACATCCTTCGTCCTGCTGGTGTCAGCGGGGTAGGGATGCGTTGGTGATCTCTTCGGGCATCCGCTGCCTTTAGTGACTTCCAGTCTGTTTTTGTTTTTTGTGATGTTGCTGGCTACATCGATAATCTGTGTCATCTAAATGTAAGCCACCTCTTCCTACCCCCAAGGCCCGCAGGGGTTTGAGGGCGACTTGTATGGTAGGGATTGATTACCCCATCGTATATAGGGATGAGCGCGTAGGGAGCTGCCCTAACGCATAGAAATTAAAGGATTTTTTGCTTTAGTTACGGGGGCTGAAACGAACAAAGGCGAAGCAGTGAGCTTCGCCTTTGGGAGTCACTTCGAGGGTGGCCGGAAAGCGGCTTAATCCTCTACTTGCTGAATGCCATCCAGAAACCAGGTGGGCTGTGTGCTGTTGCTCGGGCGGGTGAAGTGCCATACCTCTTCGACCTGAACACGTTCACCATCTTCCAGTAGCTCGGCCTGGAAAAAGACGCTGGCCTCCTGCTTGCTGCCCAGGTTGTGGGCATTGAGCAGTTCGGCGTTCAGGCTGACGACTTCGATGTCGCTCTTGCCGTCACGTTGCCGGTGGCGATCCTGAATCTCTACAAACACATGGTCGCTGGTGAACTGGCGGACATCGGCCATATCCCCTTCGCTCCAGGCCCGTTGCAGGCGCTCAAAGCAGCTTTTGGCACCGTTGATAAACTCATCGGCATCAAAGCCCTTGTCGATGCCCGTGCGCAGGGTGTCGAGGCCATCTTCGCTGGCTGTCTCCGCATGGCCGCCGCCGAATGCGCCAGCCATATTCTCACGCTGCTGGTTGGGGTTGTTGTCTGGCGTCATCTCCATGTCGCCATAGCCGCTGGCGGCGGCGGGGCGATTCTGTTGTCCCGCTTTGGCTCGGGAGCTGAATATCTTGAACAAGACGAAGGCGATGAGGCCAAAGATCAGAATATCCATAAAGTTGATGTTTTCGAACGCACCGCCAAAAAAGAGCGCGCCCAGCAGGCCGCCGATGGCGAGCATCCCCAGCATGCCGGCGATGCCGCCTTTTTTGGCCAGTTGCTGTTTACGGTCGGCATTGGTCTGCTGTGCGGGTGTGGCATTTTGTTTGCCGCTGGTGGCACTATCTCGCTTGACCGATTTGTTTTGGCTGAATTTGCTGCCGAAGGAGCCGCCGCCGCTGAAACCTTTTTTGGCCTCTGCGGTGTTGATGACGCCCAGGCTCAGGGTCAACGAGGCAACCGTAACCATCAGTGTGTTGAAAAAGAGTTTCATTCTCTACCTCTAAACGTTTTGAATGGGGGTAATGCATGAGCATTTTACACAGTATTTCGCTCCTGGGTTTAATTTGATGCCAATTTGGGCCGATTTTTGCAGAGAAGTCTGATGGGCCGCTACTGAGGTTCAGTTTCAATCAGGCTGTAGAGGGAGGCAGGTGGTGAAAATCAAGTGGGCGCTGTTAATCGTGCTTGTGTTGGGAGGCGGGCAGCTGTGGCGCTTAGCCGAGCCGTTGGCGTGCCGTGATCTTGATTACGATTACTCAGCCCTGAGTGCAACGGAGCTGGGGTTGATCGCCTCTTCCTGCCGCCGCGAGGCGATGGCCCGGCTCTACTATCAGCGGGCCTATTTTACTGAGCTACTTGAGGGGCGTGAGGTGGCTGGCCTGGCCGATGGCCACCGACTCTACATGGGGATGGTTGAGGCATTTTCCTCCCACTGGTTTCCGGCGCAGGAGGCGCGTCTGGATTTCCTGAATCAGCAGTATGAACAGGCCACCGAACGGGCAGAGATACAGCTGCGCCAACAGCGCCAATTCGCTGAGGCCCAGCCCCGGTTGCGCCCTTGACGGCGCGCCATCTGTACTCGGGCGTGTTCTCAAGTTACCCGCGTGAGTGTGATTGAGAACGCCCCCTAAGGCTGTCTGCTGTGTTTTTGCAGATAGCTGACGATCTGCTCTGTGGTGGCGGTATCCAGCGTATCCTTGCTGGCGTCCGACATGTTGTATTTCATTCGCAACACGATACGCGGCCACTCGCTGGCCAGGTGCTGGCTGGGGTCGGGGGCGGCGTGGCAGCGGGAGCAGGCGGCCTGAAAGGCCTGCCCTTCGGGGCTGTCCAGGTCATCGTAGGCGCTGGGGTCGAGCGGTGTTTGGCCGTGCTCCGCCAGATAGTTGTGGAGATCCTGCCAGTCTTTTTTCGATGGCATGGCCACGCGGGACATCATCCCGCCCCGGCGTTTTTGTATGTGGCCGTCCATGCGCGTCAGCACGGCGTGCCACTCCTCTGCCGTATGCATGGTGGGGGTGGGAAGGTCGTGACACTGGACGCAGTAGATGGTCAGCAGCGTGGCGCCATGGCCTTGAGCGTCGGGCAGGGCGTCGGGGTTGATGCCTTTGGGAATAAGCCCTGGCCCTGGCACGGCAAAATTCTGTTCACCGCTGTCGCTTTTTAACGTCGTGTTGCTCTCCAGATAGAGCGTAAACAGCCCCACCGACACTACAATTCCCGCGGCCACCCACATGGCCGCCTTCTCTCCCGCCAGCATCTCTCCCCCTCCTGTTGAATTCGGCAATCGGTGATTGCCTCGAAACCGCGCAGACTGTGACTATAGACCGGCCCCAAAAAAGAGTCACCTGTCGTGGCCTGATGCTGGGTTGAACAAGACGATGATGGCGCCTGCATCGCCATACCCGAGTGGCTGGCCGCTTTTGTTCGGGGGAGTGACAAAAAATGATGCCATCCCGTAGTATGTCCTTATGGATTGGATAGCGGCATCTGAGCTGGGGCCGACCTTTAATAACGAAGGGCTGCGCTATGTTTGTACCACCAATACTGCGTTTGGATGTAACGGGTAGACCCGTCACCTGGGTTGACTGGAAGGAGGCTGCCTGCCTCTACTCTCGTGATCGGGTGGCCTGGACGGCCGGCAAACATCAGTTTGTATTGCATGGCGGCTGTTCGCGTCTGTCGGGAGAGCAGACCGTGGTGGAGATTAACTCCATCATCGCCGTGCGTGGTGAGTTCAAACAGCGCCGCTTCGATATTATTCCGCCCTTGAGTAATCGGGAGCTTTTTCGCCGCGACCGCCAGCTCTGCCTCTACTGCGGCAAAGGTCACAGAGAAGATGAGTTGACCCGCGACCATGTGATGCCCGTCTCCCGCGGTGGTAAAAATGGCTGGTCCAACGTTGTTTCGGCCTGTCGGCGCTGTAACTCCCACAAAGCCGACAAAACGCCGGAGGAGGCGGGGATGCCGCTGCTGGCTGTTCCTTACGTGCCCAATGTGGCGGAGTATCTGGCGCTGCGTAATCGCCGTATTCTGGCGGATCAGATGGATTTCCTTCAAACACAGTTCAAGTCGCTGGATAGAAGCTGGTTGCTGTAGGGCTCCTCTATTCGTTCTGGGTGTGGCAGATTGAATAGAGGTGCCCTACAGTCTGGTGGTCTCTGTCTCAACCGTTTGCTAAGGTGGCTCGCTTCTCTATTCGAAGCCCTGTGTTGTAGTTTCCCATGTTTAAAACGATTCGCCTGATTCTGCTTGTCTCTGCCCTGCTGTTTGTCGGT
>JALTMR010000309.1 GCA_027001525.1 Gammaproteobacteria bacterium | reverse complement strand
AACCAGAACCTCAGCCCCGCGACTAACCGCGTATCGCCTGTGCTCTGACCGGCGGCACGGGCGTAATCGGCGCTACCCCCAAAGGTTTGTGCACGCTCAACACCGATGTAGGGAGCTAGCTCGCGCCTGATTTCATAGCGCAGACGCAGGCCCACGGTGGCATCCGACAGCCCGGCCCCCAGGCCCCGGATGGCGTCATCCTTACCATAGAGATTGGCTTCGAGCCGAGGCTGCAATACCAGACGCTGGGTGAAGAGCAGCTCGTACTCCGCTTCGAAACCCAGCGCGCTGCGGCCATCCTCACCCAGGTAGGCGGTTATATCCAGCTCGAACCAGTAGGGCGCCAGCCCCTGAACGCCGAAGGCGAGCCAGCTTCGGCTATCCAGCCCGTCGGCGCTGTCGTAACGTAGCCCCAACTGGGTATCCCAATAGGTGGCCAGGGCGTGGCTCCAGAGCAGCTCGGTGCTGCTCTCTTCCAGCGTGCCATTGTCCACCTCACCTTCGGCTTTGATGACCAAGCGGTCGTAGTCACGACCGTACCACGCTTGAAGGTCGTAGCTTATCCAGTTGTTATCTGCACCGTTGACGGCTTCAAAACGATCCGCCAACAGGGAACCGAAATTTTGTTCATCAGCAAAGCGCGGTCTTGAAATGGGGCCGAAATCGTAACCGTCAGCATAGGCGTTAGGGTCACGGGCATCAGCCGGGGCCTGTCCCCCCTGCATTGCGGCTGACATCATCGTCATGCCACCATGCCCCTCCCCCATCTCTTGCGCCCAGGCAGCGGGAAGCGCTGTCGTCATCAACAAACCGGCCAAGGCCACTGGTATCTTTTTCATTGCAGTATCACTCCTCATGCCACCACCACTTCACGAAACATGCCGGCATCCATGTGATAGAGCAGATGGCAGTGCCAGGCCCAGCGCCCGAGGGCATCGGCGGTGACGAGAAAACTGACTCGCTGCGCCGGTTGCACGCTGACGGTGTGGCGTCGTGCCATGAATTCGCCCGAGGCGTTCTCCAGGTCACTCCACATACCGTGCAGATGCATGGGGTGGGTCATCATGGTGTCGTTGTGAAGGATCACCCGCAGCCGCTCGTTGTGGCGAAAATGGATCGGTGTCGATTTGCCAAACTCCAAGCCATCGATGGACCAGGTGTAGCGTTCCATATTGCCCGTCAGATGCAGTTCGATGTCACGGCCCGGCTGACGCCTATCCTCCGGTGCCCGGAGGCTGTGAATGTCAGCATAAGTCAGGACTCGCCGATGGTTGTTGCGCAGGCCGATGCCCGGGTCATCGAGATTGGTGCGCGGGGTATCGACCCGCATGTCGACGCTGGGGCCGTACTCGGTGCGAGCATGGCGCACAGTGACGGCTTTCCGGGCGTTCATGCCGCCGTGCTGCATCATGCCATTCATGGCGGCCATACCCATGGTGCCGCTGCCCGCCAAGGTGCCCATCATGTCGGTCATGGTCAGCCACTCGGGGGGATCGAGAGGCGGCACATCGGCCTCCAGCCCGGCCCGGGTCGCCAGGGTGCCGCGGGCGAAGCCGGTGCGATCCATGGATTGGGCAAAGAGAGTGTAAGCGTCCTCCCTGGGGGTCACCACGACATCGTAGGTTTCACCCGGGCCACAACGGAACTCATCCACGGTCACCGGTTCGATGTTCTGGCCATCAACCTGTACCACCGTCATCTTCAGACCGGGAATGCGAACGTCAAAATAGCTCTGTGTACCGCTACTGATGAAGCGGAGACGGACCCGCTCACCGGGTTTGAACAACCCCGTCCAGTTGGCCGCAGGTGTCGAGCCATTCATCAGGTAGGTATAGGTATAGGCGGAGATGTCAGCCAGGTCGGTGGGGCTCATGCGCGCCTTGTTCCACATACGGCGTTTGCTCAGGGCGGCGCTAACGCCCATCTCCGAGGCATCGCGAAAAAAATCCACCACGGTGGTCTCATTGAAGTTGTAGTAGTCGCTCTGCTTTTTCAATTTGGCGAAGACCGTCATGGGATCTTCATCGGTCCAGTCGGAGAGTTGGACTACGTAATCCCGATCGGCGCGGATCTCGTCACGGCCTTGCCTCGGATCGATAATGATTGCACCGTAGAGCCCGGTCTGCTCCTGAAAACCGGAGTGAGAATGATACCAGTAGGTGCCACTCTGCTCGACTTTGAAACGGTAGGTGAAGGTCTCGCCGGGGGCGATGCCGGCAAAGCTGATGCCCGGCACACCATCCATCTGATAGGGCAGGATAATGCCGTGCCAATGGATGGAGGTGGGCACACTCAAACGATTGGTGACGCGAATCGTCACCGTATCCCCTTCACGCCAGCGCAGAGTGGGTGCCGGCAAAGAGCCGTTGATGGTTGTAGCCATGCGGGGTGAGCCTGTGAAGTTGACCGGGCTCTCGGCAATGGTGAAATCGAACTCGGTGCCGCTGAGTATGGGGGCGGATCCGGTCAGGGTGTTGTCAGGTTGGGCAGCCCAGGCCGCTTTAAACCAGGGGGACAAGCCAAGCATCAGCCCACCGGCCGCCAACCCCTGAACGAATCGGCGGCGGGGCAAGCTGGGCAAGTGCTGGGGATCGGGTACGTCATAACTCATGGTGAGCATCCTTTGTTCATCTCGCGAATCAGGTTGAGCCATGATAGTAGACCAACGCTGTCGCAAAAATGACAGGAGCGTTACAAGTTCGTCATCTGACCCATCAGCCGCTGTTTTCCAACAGCTCGGTATCGTCATGGGTGTAGGCCGGTGCACAGCAGCACAGCAGTACCAACACCTCGTCACCTGTGTTTTCAATTGCGTGAGCCGTGCCCGGGGGAATGCAGATGCTGTCCCCTGCTGTCACGTTGAAATGGGCTGAAGCCAAGGTCATCAAACCTGTACCGGCGATGATGTAGTAGATCTCTTCTGTCTTGTGGTGTTGGTGCAATATCGTCTTTGCAGCAGGGGGAATGCGAGCTTCGGCAAGGCTTTGATTGCTTACCCCATGGCTGCCGGGGTGCATGAGTTCACGGATGGTGGAGCCATCTTTGGTGATGAAGGGTTGAATCTCAGGGTAGTGGCTCAGTTGTTTTCTATTCATCCTCCAGCTCCAAAAAGGCCAGCGCCTCCAGAAGCAATAGCGCTTCCTCATCGATCTCCATAAACTCCATCGCCTCTACTGATACCCAGGCCACATCCTCCGCCTCCCCGCCGGCCACGGGGTTACCCGACAGATAGTGTCCGGCCAAAAAAAGAGTGATCTGGTGCCGGCTCAGCTGCCCTTCGGCATCGTGTTCAATCAGGTCCTGACTGTAGACCGGCCGCCCCCCCTTGACGAGCATGCCGGTAGTTCTGGCAATCTCTGCTTCCAGCGTTTGCTGCAGGGTCTGCCCCATCTGTTGAGGATACACAGGGATGGACCAGACACCTCTTTTGGGGGCCTCTTTACGCTTAATCAGCAATACCGTGTTGTGGCGAATGACCACGGCACCAATGCTGAGAGTGGCTTGTTTCACTGCTGAACTCATCTTTACCAGGTCCCCCTGAGCCTTGTCTCAATCAGGCCAGCATCGTAGACTAGCCCGCTCATTTATTAACCAAGGACTTGCTCGACATGCAAATCGCTCAAAACAAAGTCGCTATCATTACCTACACGCTCACTAACGTAAACGGTGATGTACTTGACCAGGCGAACGAAGAGCAGCCCTTCGCCTTCATCGCTGGCACGGGCAACATCATTCCCGGTCTGGACGAGGCGTTGGCAGGCAAAACAGCCGGTGACGCCGTCACCACCACCATTGCGCCCGAGCATGCCTATGGCGAGCGCCACGACGAGCTGACACAAACCGTACCCAAGGAGATGTTTCAAGGCGTGGACAACGTTGAACCGGGCATGCAGTTCAATGCTCAGACAAACCAGGGGATGAGCGTTGTCACCGTAACCAACGTAGAAGGCGATCAGGTGACCATTGATGGCAACCATCCCCTCGCCGGTGAAACACTAAACTTTGACGTCAAGATTCTGGAAGTACGTGATGCCACGGCCGATGAGTTGGAGCATGGCCACGTACACGGCCCCAGCTGCGATCACTAAGCGGTTTTCAGACCTCGCAGCTTGAGGGCTGCGAGGTCGATGCTATGG
>JALTMR010000308.1 GCA_027001525.1 Gammaproteobacteria bacterium | reverse complement strand
TCTGATTCATCGCATTGAGAGCCTCAATGCCTATACCGGCTGCGCCCACCCCGGCGACTGCCACAGCGGCCAATTCCTCATCTGTTCACGCTGTAACCGGGTGGCAGAGCTGGCCGATGGCCGTGTGAGCGACTCCGTCGCTTCGTGCGCGGCGCAGCATGGCTTTGAGGCGAACCATCAGGTCATCGAAATTCAGGGCATCTGCCCCCGCTGCAAGGATGATCCACAGGAGACACAGCGATGACCGAACCTCCTCTGTTGATCGCGGCCAGCGGCATCAGCGTCAGCCTGCAGGGTCGGCGCATTCTCGATGGCGTCGACCTGAAAGTACACCGCGGCGAAATCGTCACTCTCATTGGCCCGAATGGCGCGGGCAAATCGACCCTCGTGCGTGTCGTGCTGGGCCTGTTAACGCCGGATCAGGGGCAGGTGGCACTGACCGCTAACACGCGCATCGGTTACATGCCTCAACGCCTGACCATCGACCCGGTGCTGCCCCTGACGGTGAGGCGTTTTCTCACCCTGGCTCAGCGCAGCGACGAAACCAGGCTCGTGGAGGTACTCACCGAGGTGGGGGCGCAGCATCTTCTGGACTCACCACTGCAAAGCCTCTCCGGCGGTGAAACCCAGCGGGTACTGTTGGCACGGGCCATGTTGCGTGACCCCGACTTGCTGATTCTGGATGAGCCCGTACAAGGCGTCGACATCACGGGCCAGGAGGAGCTTTACCGCCTCATTGGCCATATCCGCAAACGCCACGGCTGTGGCATTTTGATGATCTCCCACGACCTGCACATGGTGATGAGCGCCACCGATCAGGTGGTCTGCCTCAACCGTCATGTCTGTTGTTCTGGTCACCCGGATACCGTTCGCGCCGATCCCAGCTATATCGCCCTGTTTGGCAACACGCCGGTGCTGATCCCCTACAGCCATCACCACGATCACGACCACGATGCCCACGGCAATATCATTGCCTCATCAGGTGAACAGCCGTCAGACAAACGGTGCGAGCATGGATGATTTTCTCCTCCGCGCGCTGCTGGCCGGGCTGGGGGTGGCGCTGGTCGCGGGCCCTCTGGGCAGCTTTGTGGTGTGGCGGCGCATGGCCTACTTTGGTGACACCCTGGCCCACGCGGCACTGCTGGGGGTCGCACTCGGGTTTTTGCTGGAGTTCAACATCAACCTGGCGGTGATCGTCGTCTGCCTCGCCCTGGCCGTCGCTCTGGTGGCGTTGCAACAACAGAGAAAACTGGCAAACGACACCCTGCTTGGGATTCTCTCCCACAGCACGCTGTCGCTGGGGCTGATCGTGCTGGCGCTGATGGAGACACTGCAACTCGACCTGATGAGCTACCTGTTCGGGGACATCCTCGCTGTCAGCAACAGTGATCTCTACTGGATTTTTGGCAGCACCCTACTGGCCCTGACCGTGCTGGTGCTGATCTGGCGGCCGCTGCTCGCCATCACCGTGCATGAGGAGCTGGCCCAGGTGGAGGGCGTCCCCGTCACGCTGGTGCGGCTGGCACTCATGTTGCTGATTGCTCTTGTGATCGCCGTGGCCATGAAGGTGGTAGGTATTCTATTAATAACCTCGCTGCTGATTATTCCCGCAGCAACCGCCAGAGGCTTTGCCCGCAACCCGGAACAGATGGCCATATTGGCCGCCCTCATTGGCTGTATCGCCGTCAGTGGTGGCCTCTTCGCCTCACTGGAGTGGGATCTGCCCGCCGGCCCGGCCATTGTTGTCACGGCGGCAGCGCTCTTCTTCGCCAGCCCCTTGTGGATGGCTCTTCACAGCGCCAGACAACGCTGATCGGCCCCGTTTCCCCGGGGCTCCGAAGGCTATTTTCAAGGATTTTTCATTTCAGTAGCTTATTTTTCTGTTATTACACGAAATTCAGGTTAAAATGGCGCCCTTTTCGAATCCGGGCGGATTGGGCGTTAGGGATAGTATTCCGACTCAATATCCCGTGGGGGCAACGTTTCAGGCGACAAATGAGGCCTTGGGATACGGTCACCAGCAAGATATTTTTTGGCCAACTTTTTTAGAGTAGAGACATGACTGATCTGAGCAAGTACAGAAACATCGGCATTTTTGCCCACGTAGATGCGGGCAAAACCACCACAACGGAACGTATCCTGAAGCTGACCGGCAAAATCCACAAGCTGGGCGAAGTTCATGACGGCGCGGCCACGACCGACTTCATGGAGCAGGAGCAAGAGCGTGGTATCACTATCCAGTCTGCCGCCACCACCTGTTTCTGGAATGATCACCGTTTCAACATCATCGACACCCCGGGACACGTTGACTTCACCATCGAAGTGTACCGCTCGCTGAAAGTACTCGATGGCGGTGTGGGTGTTTTCTGTGGTTCCGGCGGTGTTGAGCCTCAGTCTGAGACCAACTGGCGTTATGCGAACGAATCAGGAGTGGCTCGCGTTATCTTCGTCAACAAGCTCGATCGCCTGGGTGCTGACTTCTACCGAGTTGTTGATCAGGTTCGTACGGTACTCGGTGCCAACGCGCTCATCATGACGCTGCCTATCGGTATCGAAGATGATTTCGTCGGCGTTGTTGACCTGATGACCATGAAGGCGTGGATCTGGGATAACACAGGCGATCCAATGGCCTACGAAATCGTGGACATTCCTGCCGAGTACCAGGAGAAGGCGGAAGAGTACCGCGAAATCATGGTCGAAACCGCTGTCGAGCAAGACGATGAGCTGATGGAAAAATACCTGGACGGCGAAATGCCCTCCGAAGAGGACCTGAAGCGCTGCATTCGCAAGGGCACCATCAACCTGGACTTCTTCCCCACCTTCTGTGGCTCGGCGTTCAAAAACAAGGGCGTTCAACTGGTACTGAACGGTGTTGTTGACTACCTGCCCAGCCCTACTGAAGTCAAGCCTCAACCAGAGGTTGATCTGGAAGGTAATGAAACGGGTGAGTTTGCCATCGTCGATGTCAACAAGCCGCTGCGCGCACTGGCATTCAAGATCATGGATGACCGTTTCGGCGCACTGACCTTTATCCGTATCTACTCCGGCACGCTCAACAAGGGTGACACGCTGCTGAACACCTTTACCGGAAAAACGGAGCGTATCGGTCGTCTGGTAGAGATGCACGCTGACGAGCGTATCGAGCTGAACAAGGCCCAGGCCGGTGACATCATTGCCGTTGTGGGCATGAAAAACGTCCAGACGGGCCACACCCTGTGTGATCCCAAGCACCCGGCCACACTGGAGCCCATGGTGTTCCCTGACCCCGTTATCTCCATCGCCATTGAGCCAAAAGATAAAGCGGGTGCAGAGAAGATGGGCATCGCCATCGGCAAGATGATTGCCGAAGATCCCTCCTTCCGTGTTGAAACCGATGAGGACTCCGGCGAAACTATCATCAAGGGCATGGGTGAGCTGCATCTGGACATCAAGGTCGATATCCTCAAGCGTACCCACGGCATCGAAGTTAATGTGGGCCAGCCCCAGGTAGCCTATCGGGAAACCATCACCCAGGCCGTTGAAGACAGCTACACCCACAAGAAGCAGTCGGGTGGTTCTGGTCAGTTCGGTAAGATCGACTACATCATCGAGCCCGGTGAAACCGGTTCCGGTTTTGAATTCGAGTCCAAGGTCACTGGCGGTAACGTGCCTCGCGAATTCTGGCCAGCTGTTGAAAAGGGCTTCAAATCCAGCATGGAAAAAGGGGTACTGGCAGGCTTCCCTTGTCTGGACTTCAAAGTCACGCTGCTGGACGGTGCCTTCCACGCGGTTGACTCCTCGGCGGTAGCTTTTGAAATCGCAGCAAAGGCGGCTTATCGCCAGACCATGCCTAAAGCCGGGCCTCAGATCCTGGAGCCCATCATGAAGGTTGATGTATTTACACCCGAAGATCACGTTGGTGATGTGATTGGTGACCTGAACCGTCGTCGCGGCATGATCCAGGGCCAGGAGTCAGGCCCAACAGGTGTTCGCATCAAGGCGCAGTGCCCACTGTCCGAGATGTTTGGCTACATCGGGGATCTGCGCACCATGACCTCGGGGCGTGGCCAGTTCTCCATGGAATTTGAACACTACGCTGCGTGCCCCAAGAACGTCGCTGAAGAGGTCATCAAAGAAGTGAAAGAGCGCGAAGCGGCTGCGAAG
>JALTMR010000307.1 GCA_027001525.1 Gammaproteobacteria bacterium | reverse complement strand
GAAGAGATTCGTAGCAAGGTAGCCGAAATTTCAGTCGCCGCCGCGGCCAAGATTATTGGTCGAGAAGTTGACGCCAAAGCGCACGATAAACTTATAAAAGATTTGGCAACCCAGATTTAATCCGGATCAACTATGGCTGAAAAAACCACAATTGCACGTCCCTACGCACAGGCTATGTTCGATGTAGCACGCGAAAAGGGTGACCTGGTGAAAGTTTCTGATGCTCTGGCTATCGCTTCGGCGGTAGCCGAAGACGCAGCGTTTGCTGCGTTGGATGGTGACCCGGCTGTATCCAGCGACAAGCTGGCTGAGCTGGTCATCGGAGTATGTGGCAAACAGGCAACGGCTGAGGTGAGTAATTTTATAAAAATGCTTGCCGAAAATGGTCGTCTATCTGTTCTGCCTGAGATCGCGAAACTTTTTAACGAGTGTAAATCTCTTGAAGAGAGCACGATTGAAGCAGAAGTTGTATCAGCGAGTAAGCTGACCAACGCTCAGCAGAAAGAAATCGCCAGCAAGCTGAAAGCTCGCCTCGGTCGCGAAGTGACACTGCAATGCACGATCGATAAAACGATCATCGGTGGGGCCATTATTCGTGCTGGAGATCTGGTGATTGATGGGTCAATAACGGGGCAGCTTAAAAAGCTTTCCGTTGCTTTGTCTCGTTAACCGTCTTTCTTTATTAAAGGATACGCCAATGCAATTAAATGCTGCTGAGATTAGCGAACTCATTAAAAAGCGCATCGAAGGCTTCGAAGTAGTAAACGAAGCGCGCACTGAAGGTACTGTAGTCAGTATCACGGACGGTATCGCCCGCATTCATGGTTTGGCCGACGTTATGTCCGGCGAGATGATTGAATTTCCTGGCAATACTTATGGTATGGCACTTAACCTGGAGCGCGACTCCGTTGGTGCTGTAATTTTGGGTGCTTACCAGCACATTTCTGAAGGCGACACAGCAAAATGTACGGGTCGTATTCTGGAAGTGCCAGTGGGCGAAGCACTATTGGGTCGTGTTGTTGACGCTTTGGGTATTCCCATCGATGGCAAGGGCCCCGTAGAAACCTCTGTTACTTCTCCTATTGAACGCGTAGCGCCTGGTGTAATTTCACGTCAGTCAGTAGATGAGCCGGTACAAACTGGTCTGAAGTCTATTGATGCCATGGTGCCTGTAGGCCGTGGTCAGCGTGAGTTGATCATCGGCGACCGTCAAACAGGTAAAACCGCAGTAGCTGTTGATGCCATCATCAACCAGAAAGATACCGGCGTTAAATGTATCTATGTGGCGATTGGTCAGAAGGCTTCTTCTATTGCCAGTGTTGTTCGCAAGCTGGAAGAGCATGATGCCCTGGGTCACACCATCATCGTTGCTGCGACCGCTTCCGATTCAGCAGCACTGCAGTTTATTGCGCCTTATGCTGGTTGTGCGATGGGTGAGTACTTCCGCGATCGCGGTGAAGACGCCATGATCGTATATGATGATTTGACCAAGCAGGCCTGGGCTTATCGTCAAGTATCACTGTTGTTACGTCGTCCACCTGGTCGTGAAGCCTATCCCGGTGATGTTTTCTATCTCCACTCCCGTTTGCTGGAGCGTGCGGCGCGCGTTAACGCCGATTACGTTGAAAAGCTGACTAACGGCGAAGTGAAGGGGAAAACTGGCTCTTTGACTGCATTCCCAATCATTGAAACACAAGGCGGCGACGTTTCTGCTTTCGTACCGACCAACGTAATTTCCATTACAGACGGTCAGATTTTCCTCGAGAGCGATTTGTTTAACTCCGGTATTCGCCCAGCGATCAACGCCGGTCTGTCTGTATCTCGTGTAGGTGGTGCGGCTCAAACCAAGATCATCAAGAAATTGGGTGGTGGTGTTCGTCTTGATTTGGCGCAGTATCGTGAATTGGCGGCTTTCGCGCAATTTGCATCTGACCTGGATGATACAACTCGTAAACAGATCGAACGTGGTCAGCGGGTGACCGAGCTGATGAAGCAAAAGCAATATTCTCCCATGTCTATCGCTGAGATGGCTTTCTCGCTGTTCGCCGCTAACGAAGGTTTTCTGGATGATGTTGAAGTTAACAAAGTAGTCGACTTCGAAGCAGCCATGCTCTCTTATATCAAGTCCAACGCAGCGGACCTGGTTAAGAGCATCAACGATACAGCTGATTACAGCAAAGAAATTGCCGGTCAAATGCGCGAGGCTTTGGAAAACTTCAAAGCCAACAGCACCTGGTAAACGGGGAGTATAGGCATGGCAGTCGGAAAAGAGATCCGCACGAAGATTAAGAGTATTCAAAATACTCAGAAAATCACCCGTGCCATGGAGATGGTGGCGGCGAGTAAGATGCGTCGGGCGCAAGACCGTATGAGTGCCTCTCGTCCTTACGCGCAAAAAATCCGCAAGGTTATAGGCCACCTGGCTCACGCCCATCCTGAATATCGTCACCCTTACTTGCAGCACAAGGAGACGGTGAAGAAAGTTGGGTTGATCGTTATTTCTTCTGACCGCGGTCTTTGTGGTGGCTTGAACACTAACCTGTTCAAGTCCACTTTAAACGCCATGAAAGAGTGGCGCGAAAAAGGCGCGGAAGTTGAGCTTTGCATCATTGGTTCTAAAGCAGCTAGTTTCTTTAAACGCTTGGGTAATATTAAGGCGCAAACCACCCATCTGGGTGATGCACCTTCGCTTAATGACCTGATTGGTAGCGTTAAAGTGATGCTCGACGCTTTTGACAATTCTGAGCTGGATCGTATTGACGTTATTTATAACGAATTCGTCAATACTATGACTCAGAGTCCTTGCGTAGACCAGTTGCTGCCCGTTGAAGCCAGTGAGATTGACGAAGAGCTTAAGCACCATTGGGACTATCTCTATGAGCCTGAGGCGAAAGAGGTATTGACGGACCTGCTCGTTCGTTTTGTTGAATCCCAGGTGTATCAGGGTGTAGTGGAAAACATCGCTTGTGAGCAGGCAGCTCGGATGGTTGCGATGAAGGCAGCGTCTGATAATGCCGGTGACCTCATCGGTGATCTGCAGCTTGTTTACAACAAGGCCAGACAGGCAGCCATTACCCAGGAAATCTCCGAAATTGTTGCAGGCGCGGCGGCTGTATAGCCCTGTTGGTGTCGGCTTGACGGTTTAAAGATTTATACGTTAAAGAGGAATCTGAATCATGAGTTCAGGAAATATTGTTCAAATCATCGGTGCGGTGGTGGATGTTGAGTTTCCCCGCGACGCGATGCCAAAGATCTACGACGCCTTAAACGTCGGCGAGGCGGATCTGACTCTCGAAGTCCAGCAGCAGCTGGGTGACGGCGTTGTCCGCACAATTGCAATGGGTACTACGGATGGCATCAAGCGTGGCTTGGCCGTCAGCAACACTGGTGCACCGATTACTGTTCCTGTGGGAACAAAAACACTCGGTCGTATCATGGATGTGCTGGGCAACCCCATCGACGAAAAAGGCCCGATTGGAGAAGAAGCCAACTGGGAAATTCATCGTAAAGCGCCCTCTTACGAGGAGCTGTCTGCTTCCACCGAATTGCTGGAAACAGGCATCAAAGTAATCGACCTGGTTTGCCCGTTCGCTAAAGGCGGTAAGGTTGGTCTGTTCGGCGGTGCCGGTGTGGGCAAGACCGTTAACATGATGGAGCTGATTCGTAATATCGCCATCGAGCACAGCGGTTACTCAGTGTTTGCCGGTGTGGGTGAGCGAACTCGTGAAGGAAACGATTTCTACCACGAGATGACAGACTCTAATGTTATCGACAAGGTATCTCTTGTTTACGGCCAGATGAATGAGCCCCCAGGTAACCGTCTGCGCGTAGCCCTGACCGGTTTGACCATGGCGGAGTATTTTCGTGATGAAGGCCGTGACGTGTTGTTGTTCGTTGATAACATTTATCGTTACACTCTGGCTGGAACCGAGGTATCGGCACTACTGGGTCGTATGCCTTCAGCGGTAGGTTATCAGCCTACGTTAGCGGAAGAGATGGGCGTGTTGCAGGAGCGTATTACCTCGACCAAGACCGGCTCAATCACATCCATCCAGGCCGTATACGTACCTGCGGATGACTTGACCGATCCATCGCCTGCAACCACTTTTGCTCACTTGGATGCGACGGTTGTACTATCTCGTTC
>JALTMR010000306.1 GCA_027001525.1 Gammaproteobacteria bacterium | reverse complement strand
GACACAAAGGCATCACGCGGGTCTTCGCGTTCGCAGATAACGGCCAGGTGGAGGCCGTCGGGAAAGGCCACGGGGACGTCTTTCATTGAATGGACGGCGATATCGGCGCCGCCGTCTAGCATCTGCTGCTCCAGCTCTTTAACGAACAGCCCCTTGCCGCCTATTTTGGCCAGCGGGCTGTCCAGAATTTTGTCACCCTGAGTGGTCATGCCCAGCAGCTCTACGTTCAACTCTGGGTGGATCGCCATGAGGCGGTCACGCACATACTCTGCTTGCCACATGGCGAGCGGGCTCTTGCGCGTGGCGATACGGATGGTGTCAGTTGCCATGAATAAAAACAAACCTTAATAGAACAGCGAGCTGCTAATCCTAAGGCTTAATAGTTCCTGAGGCAAACGCTTAGCTAATTTTGCCCGGCTTCAGCCCTGGCCGCCGATGGCTGCGACTACTTTTCGTACCACCGAGAGTTGGCGACGGCTGACGGCGAGCCCTTCACCCACTCCCTGCAGGTGGATGTAGTGGTGGCCATCGCTGGCTTTCTCCAGTGTCTTGATGTGCGGGTTGGCCACCAGGGCGTTGCGGTGGATGCGGGTGAAGCGATGGCTAAACTCCTCTTCGAGGCTTTTGAGCGATTCGTCGATGAGTACTTCACCGCCGGAGTGGCGCACGACGATATATTTGTTGTCGGCCTGAAAGAAGAGGATATCGGCCACCGGCACCAGAATCAGGTTGCCGCGATGGTGGGCGCAGATATGGGTTCGCTCCTCGCTGTCGGGGGCTCCCGGCCGGGCGGTGTCGGCACCGTTGCGGCTAAGGGCCTGGCTCTTTTGCAGCGCCTGCTCCAGGCGTGCCATGCGGATGGGTTTCAATAGATAGTCGACGGCGTTGGCGTCGAAGGCCTCGAGGGCGTGGTCGCCGTAGGCGGTGGTGAAAATTACCGCCGGCGGGTGGGGCAGCTCGGTCATGTGGCGGGCAGCTTCTATGCCGGTCATGACCGGCATGCGGATATCCAGCAACACCACATCGGGCTGGAGCGTCTGGGTGAGCCGGAGCGCTTCCAGCCCGTTAGAGGCTTCACCGAGAACGTCGATGTGGCCAATGTCCGAAAGCAGATCCCTGAGGCGGGAGCGGGCCAGGGGTTCGTCGTCAACAATTAGTACTTTCATAGTCTTCAAGCGTTATGTAGGGAAAACGTAGAATCACTTCGTGACTGTCGGGGCGGCTATTGATGGTGATCCGCCCTTCGTTGTCGAAGTGGGCCAGTAGTCGTTGCCTGATATTGTCCAGCGCAAGCTGGTTGCCACTGCGCCCGCTCTGCGGCTTTTGGGCCGTGACCGGGTTGCTTACACTGAGGTAGATCGTATGGCGTTTGCGATAGCCTTTGCAATGGATGGTGCCGCCCTGAGCCAGATTTTCGATGCCGTGGTAGATGGCGTTCTCCAGCAGTGGTTGTAGCGTCAGTGCCGGCAGCACCGCATCCTCCGGCATCTTCTCCAGCTCCCACTCCACCTTGAGTCGCTCCCCCAGGCGCAGGGACTCCATGTGCAGGTAGCGTCTGGCAATGGCCAGCTCTTCGGTAAAGGGGACGGCGGAGCGGCGGTTGTCAAGATTGGTGCGGAACAGATCGGCAAGGTCCTCCACCGCCTCTTCGGCGACCCTGGGTTGGTGGCGAATCAGGCCCACAATGGCGTTGAGGCTGTTAAAGAGAAAGTGGGGCCGGATACGTGCTTGCAGCGCCTGGATGCGGGCCTGGGTCTCCGCCTCGATGTTGAGTTTGAGTTGATAGCGCAGATAAAAGTAACGCAGTACCACAAAGCCCATAATGGCGCTGATGCCGAGATTGTTGCCGAGAAATTCCAGGTGGCTGGTGCCGATGGCCAGCCTCCCTTCGCCTAGCTTCTGGCTGCCCCAGTAGGCCAGTTCGCTGAACAGCGCGGTGGTGAGCAAGATGGTGACGTAGCTGATCAGACCGGCCACGTTGTTGCCTTTGGGTGCCAGCCATTTACGCAGCGAGCAGAGGGTGGCGGACCAGAACAGGGCGATCCACTGGACAAACAGCGAGAGCAGGGCGAGATGGGTCCAGTTGTCCGTTGCGCTGTTGGCGCTGGCCAGGGTCAGGATGAACGCCAGCAGCTCGGCAATGATGATGACGGAAAAGACGATGCGGATGTCGCAAAAATTGGGGAGGAATATCTCTTGCGGCGTTGGAGCCGTCGCAGCGATTGCACTCTGGGGCGCGTCTGTCATGTCCTTCCCTAAATGGTGAGTCCGGCTCTCATTATGGCGCTAATTAGCTATCGGCGATGTACCGAATTTACCTTATTTTTGCTCCGTTAAGCGTCTCGCGGATCAAAATTGGTATACTCCGCCACCAGTTCAATCCGCAACGAGGATAGAGAGTGACCGAGCAGCAATCCAAACCCTGGGCGGGCCGTTTTACCGAGCCTACTGACGCCTTCGTGGAAGCATTCACCGCATCGGTGGGCTTTGATCAACGGCTCTATCGCCACGACATTGAGGGCTCCCGAGCGCATGCGCAGATGCTGACCCACATCGGCGTGTTGACGCAGGCGGAGTGTGACAGCATTTTGTCCGGCCTGGACAAGGTGGCGGCGGAGATTGCGGCGGGTGAGTTCCAGTGGTCCGTCTCCCTCGAAGATGTGCACATGAACATTGAGGCGCGGCTGACGCAGCTGATTGGCGACGCGGGCAAGAAGCTCCACACCGGCCGCTCTCGTAACGACCAGGTGGCGACGGATATTCGTCTCTATCTGCGTGAGGAGATCGATGCCATCGGTGCCGAGCTGCGTCGCCTGCAAGAGGCGTTGATCGCGTTGGCTGAGCGTGAGGCAGACACCATCATGCCCGGTTTTACCCACCTTCAGGTGGCACAGCCGGTGACTTTCGGCCACCACATGATGGCCTGGTTTGAGATGCTTCAGCGTGATGCCCAGCGCCTGGTGGATTGTCGCAAACGGGTCAATATCATGCCGCTGGGCAGTGCGGCGCTGGCGGGGACCAGCTACCCCATCGACCGTGAGATGACGGCCAGGCTGCTGGGCTTCGATGGTGTGACGGAAAACTCCCTCGATGCGGTGAGTGACCGGGATTTCGCCATTGAGTTTTGCGCTGCCGCTGCGCTGCTCATGACTCACCTGTCGCGTTTTTCCGAAGAGCTGATTCTGTGGGCCTCGGCACAGTTCGATTTTGTCGATATTCCCGACAGTTTCTGTACTGGCTCATCCATCATGCCGCAGAAGAAAAACCCCGATGTGCCCGAGCTGGTGCGGGGAAAAACCGGCCGCATCAACGGCCATCTGATCTGTCTGCTGACCCTGATGAAGGGGCAGCCGTTGGCCTACAACAAAGATAATCAGGAAGATAAAGAGCCGCTGTTTGACACCATCGACAATCTGCGCGGCTGCCTCAAGGTCTACGCCGACATGATGGCCACCTTGCAGGTCAAACGGGACAATATGGAGCGGGCGGCCATTCAGGGCTTCTCTACGGCCACTGACCTGGCGGACTATCTGGTGCGTAACGGCGTCCCCTTCCGCGATGCGCATGAAGTGGTGGGCAAGGCAGTGCGCCATGGCGTGGAGTCCGGCAAGGATCTGGGCGAGATGGCGTTCGAGGAGCTGGCGCAATTCTCCGATGCGATTCACGAGGACGTGTTTGATGTATTGACGCTACGGGGCTCGGTTTCTGCCCGGGACCATATTGGCGGCACCGCGCCGGCCCAGGTCAGGGCGGCAGTGGCGCGAGCCAGGCAGCGCCTACAAGGGTAGATCGAACGGCCTGCGGGCGATTGAAAAAGGGGAGGCTGACCAGCGGATCAGTCTCCCTTTTTTTTACAATACCTTTTTGAAATGTCGCGCTGAAAAAACTACCCGCCAGCCTGTTTCGCCGCGACAACGCCCTCTTCCGCGCGCTTGAGCAGCAAAATAGAGTCGTCGCCTTTCTCCCAGCTGGTGACGCCGCAATAGGGCTTCAGTGTCCGGGTCTCTCCGTTCTCGTCGGTAATCTTTATTTCACTCAACAGGCTGGTAATTTTGTCAGCCAGCTGGCGCGATGCCTGCTCCGGGGTTTCGGGCAGAATGAGGAGAAAGGTGGCGTCTTCATAGCGGCCGATGATATCGGCCCAGCGCATCTGGTCCTTCAGCATCTGCCCCACCTGAAGCCAGGCA
>JALTMR010000305.1 GCA_027001525.1 Gammaproteobacteria bacterium | reverse complement strand
CGTCAATGTGCTGGAGGTGCTGCGCTGGCCGGGGGTGATGCAGACCGAGGAGGTCGACCTGGGGCCTTTATACGAGGCGGCCATGAATCTGCTGGCGGATGCGCTGGATGATATGGTCGCCAGTCGGGCGCGGGAAGGGGCAAAGCTCAAAGCGCTGATCGAACAGCGCTGCACCACCATCGCCGAGCTGGTCACGCGGGTGCGCGGTCATCTGCCCGAGCTACGGGCCCAGCTGCGACAAAAACTCGAAGATCGTCTGGGCGAGCTGAAAGATCAGCTGGAGCCGGGGCGGCTTGAGCAGGAGATTGTGATTCAGGCGCAGAAGATGGATGTGGATGAAGAGCTCGACCGGCTCGCCGGGCACGTGGAAGAGGTGGTGCGAGTGATCAATTGCGACGAACCCATGGGGCGTCGTCTCGATTTTCTTATGCAGGAGCTGAATCGGGAGGCCAATACCTTGGCTTCCAAGTCGATCAATGGAGAGGTGACAAAAATCAGTGTTGACCTCAAAGTGTTGATTGAGCAGATTCGGGAACAGGTCCAAAACATAGAGTGATGGAAGGCAGTATGACTGACGTACGAAATGGCAATGGCACGCTTTATATCGTCTCGGCACCATCGGGGGCCGGCAAGACCAGCCTGATGAAAGCGCTGCTGGAGCGTGTGGAGGGTATTCGTCTCTCCGTCTCTTTCACCACGCGCCCCATGCGCCCGGGGGAGGTGGACGGGGTGAACTACAACTTCGTCGATGTGGCGGCTTTTGAGGCGATGATCGCTGATGACGTGTTGCTGGAGTATGCCGATGTGTTTGGCAACTACTACGGCACGTCGAAGGCGTGGGTTGAGTCCTGCCTGGCCCAGGGGACCGATGTCATCCTCGAGATCGATTGGCAGGGCGCAGAGCAGGTGCGCGCCAAAATGGCCGGCGGTGTCGGCGTGTTTATTTTGCCGCCTTCGCGTGAGGAGCTGGAGAAGCGCCTTCGTGGCCGTGCCCAGGACAGTGATGAGGTGATTGCCCGTCGCCTGAGCGAGGCGGTGACGGAGATGCGCCAGTACGTCCATTACGACTACCTGGTGATCAATGATGACTTTGACGTGGCGATGCATGACCTTCATGCCATTGTGAAGGCGCGTCGTTTGCGCCGGAGCGTACAAACGAGCAAACATGCCGCCATGCTCGATGCGCTGCTTTCGTAGTGGATTCTTGGTGTATAATGGAATGTTCGTGTTTCGAATCCCGTTTTAAGTTAATCCAATTGAGGTAAATCATGGCGCGCGTCACTATTGAAGATTGTCTGGATCATGTAGATAACCGTTTTGAACTGGTGCTAACGGCAACGAAACGCGCTCGTCAACTGGCCAACGGCAAAGAGGCCCTGGTTGAGTGGGAGAACGACAAGCCTACCGTGGTTGCACTGCGTGAAATTGCCGAGGGTCTGGTCACCAAGGATATGTTGGCTGCCGCGGCCAGGCGCGATGCTGAACCTTTTGCTTCTGAGGAGGGTGATAGCGCCCCCGCGGCGGGTGAAAAAGGGGCTGAGTAAGTGAAACGAGTATCACGTTGAGCTCTTCTGAAATACCCCAGCCTCCCCCCCTTCCTGCCGTTCAAGAGGGCCTGGAGCACCTGTTCGATGACCTGAGATCGGCGCTCGACAAATATGTCGGACGTGAACAGGTCGAGTGGGTGCACCAGGCCTTTTTATTCGGGGCCGAAGTCCACAAGGATCAGCGCCGCAAATCGGGCGAACCTTACATTACCCACCCGCTGGCGGTGGCCACGCTGATGGCGGATATGCGCTTCGATATGGAGACGATCGTGGCGGCCATCCTCCACGATGTTATTGAAGACACCCCCGTTTCCAAAGAGCAGTTGGCGGCTGATTTTGGCGATGAGGTGGCGGAGCTGGTGGATGGCGTCAGCAAGCTGACCCAGATCAAGTTTGAGACCAAGGCAGAAGCTGAAGCGGAGAATATGCGCAAAATGCTGCTGGCGATGGTGCGCGATATTCGCGTCATGCTGATCAAGCTGAATGATCGCCTGCACAACATGCGGACTCTGGGGGTCATGCGGCCGGACAAACGGCGTCGTATTGCCCGTGAAACGCTCGATATCTACGTCCCCATTGCCAACCGTCTGGGGCTGAATGCCTTGCGCTCGGAGCTGGAAGACCTCGGTTTTGCCTCGCTCTATCCTGATCGTTATCGCGTCCTGGACGAGGCGATGAGAAGTGCGCGCGGCAATCGTCGCGAAATTGTCGAAAAAATCGAGGGGGCCATTCGCGAGCGCCTGGAGGGCGAAGGGCTGGCCGGCAGCGTCATGGGGCGCGAAAAGCACCTCTACAGTATCTATCGAAAGATGCGCGGCAAGAAGCTCTCTTTCAGCGACGTCTCTGATGTCTATGCGTTTCGCGTGAGCGCGAAAAGTGTCGACATGTGCTACCGCATTCTGGGGGCGGTGCATAACCTGTACAAGCCCGTGCCGGGCAAGTTCAAAGACTATATCGCCATCCCCAAAGCCAACGGTTATCAGTCGTTGCACACGGTTTTATTCGGTCCTTTTGGTGTCCATATCGAGGTGCAGATTCGCACGGAGGATATGGACAAGGTGGCGGAGGCGGGGGTTGCAGCGCACTGGCTCTACAAGACGGGAGACGAGTCCGGCTTTGGCACTCATGCCCGCGTCAGGGAGTGGATGCGCAACGTGCTGGAGCTGCAGCAACATGCGGGTAACTCTCTTGAGTTTCTTGAAAGCGTCAAGATCGATCTGTTTCCCAGTGAGGTCTACGTCTTTACCCCCAAGGGCAAGATTATGGTGCTCAAGCGCGGTGCCACGCCGGTGGATTTTGCCTACGCCGTGCACACCGACGTGGGAAATTGTTGTGTCGCTGCCAAAATCGATCGCCGCCTGGCGCCGCTGCGAACACCGTTGGCCAACGGCCAAACCGTTGAGATTATTACTGCCCAGAATGCTCGCCCCAACCCCGGCTGGTTGAACTATGTGGTCACGGCCAAGGCGCGCTCCAGCGTGCGTCACTACCTCAAAAATTTACAGCACGACGAGGCGGTGATGTTGGGGCGGCGTCTATTGGACAATGAACTAGGGGCGCGCAAATTATCAATTGACGCGCTCTCCCCCGCTGTGATTCAGGCAGTGTTGGCCGAGCTGAAATTAAACTCCCTGGAGCAGTTGCTGGCCGAGATCGGCCTGGGAACACGGATGGCGGTTTTGGTGGCCCGGCGTATGGTGCCCGAGCGGCGCCACGAACAGCGAGGCTTGAGGCGAGCATTGAGTCGGGTGATGCCGGCCTGGCTGGGGGGTGGCAAGAGCGCCGGCGCCAGTAGCCGGCCGCTGGTGATACGCGGCACTGAGGGGATGGTGATTAGTTTTGCCAAGTGTTGCCATCCGATTCCAGGGGATTCCATTGTGGGTTTTGTGACCTCGGGGCGTGGCATCGTGATCCATGTGCAATCGTGCAAGAATGTGGTGGATTCACGCAAACTTCCGGAAAAATGGCTCGATGTGCAGTGGGAGAATGACGTTAAAGGTGAGTTCCTGGTGGAGCTGCAAGTGGGTATGTTGAACCGCCGTGGTGTCCTCGCAACCGTCGCCGCCGCCGTGGCCGAGATGGGCGCTAACATCGAAAACATCAACATTGAAGAGCGTGACGGCAGGCACTCGGGGCTGACCATGCTCATCGAGGTCAGTGGCCGCAAACACCTGGCCAATATCATGCGCCGTGTCCGATCTATCGATGCGGTTTCAAAAATTTCCCGGGTGCGCGGTTAGGTTTCTATTCGCCACCCTTGTCTCCATCGCTGCTCTCATTGATCGGCGCGCTACTTACTCTTCTTCCTGGTCGTCCTCATCCGTGGCGCTGTTTTCCGGCTCAATTAATTCAAACTGATTGATCATGCGGCGCAGGCGGGGACGGGAGATGCCGAGGATGTCGCAGGCCTGGCCTTTGTGCCAGTTGGTGGCCTCCAGTACGCGGCTGATGTGGGCTTTAGTGACCTCTTCCAGTGACCATTGAGCGAGGGGCTGGGTGCTGGTGGTGCTTTGTTCGGTGGGCTTGATGAAGCCGATGTCGCCGATCAGGTCGCGGGTGATGACGTTGCCGGGGCACAGGGCGACGGCTTTGGCGAGAATGTTCTCCAGCTCGCGGATGTTGCCCGGCCAGCTGTACTCCTGCAGGCAGGTGAATACGTCCATGGAGA
>JALTMR010000304.1 GCA_027001525.1 Gammaproteobacteria bacterium | reverse complement strand
TTCTGGTACAGGCCTGCAAAGGCAAGCCGGCACTGCTGGCCGATATGACGACAGAACCCAACACCAACGTCACACCATTGAAGACCGAAGCAGGTTAGCGCGATTATCGCGTAAAAAAGCCGGGGTTGTGGGAGACAACCCCGGCAACGGCCAGGCGGGAGGAACGAGAGGGGGAGCAGAACGCCCCTTAGCGATCGTCGTCTTTCAGGCGGTTGATTCCTAACGCCTTGAGAACGTATTTTTCATATATGGGTTCTGAGGTGCCCTTCTTCATCTTGCGCATGAAATACTTTTCGAACGCAACCTTGGCCACATGCACCCACTTGCCTTTTTTGAACCAGTTGACGTTGCGTGGGGGAATCTGCGGTAGCGCCACGAAGGCTGCCCCGGTGTCGCCCATGTCTGCCAGACAGATGGCATTCCAGGTACCTTTATGTGTGGGCTCCTTGCCCTGCAGCTCCTCTTCAATGTTGTGAACAATCGCGGTCACCATGGACTCGATCATGTAGCCCGTCTTGGGGGTGCCTGTAGGTACGGGTGTCACCTCAACGGGAGGAATGGCAATACAGACGCCGGCGGAGTAGATGTTTTTATATTTGGGACTGCGCTGATGCCCATCGACGATGACAAAGCCCCGGGGATTACACAGCCCTTCAACATTGGCCACGGCATCCACACCTTTGAAAGCAGGCAACATCATCGAGTAGTTAAACTCCACTTCGTGCTCCTTAATTACCTCGCCTTCCATGTTGTGCTCGGCCACGAACATTTTGCCCGCTTCCACTTTGGTGACTTTGGCATTGGTGATCCATTTGATGTGGCGATTGCGCAGCTCGGACTCCATCATCCCTTTGGAGTCCCCCACCCCTCCCAGACCCAGGTGGCCGATATAAGGCTCGCTGGTGATGTAGGTCATGGGAATCTGGTCACGTACCTTGCGCTTGCGCAGATCGGCATCGAGGATGAAGGCGTACTCATAGGCCGGGCCAAAACAGCTGGCCCCCTGCACCGCGCCAACGATGACCGGACCGGGGTTGTCCACCAGCCGCTTGTAGGCATCATAGGCCGTTTCGGCGTGATCCACCGTGCAGATTGATTGAGTGTGGCCGTCCACGGGGCCAATGCCTTCGATCTCCTCAAAAGCCAGTTTCGGCCCGGTAGTGATGAGCAGGTAGTCGTAGCCAACGCGCTCGCCGTTGGCCAGCTCCAGCGCATTAGCTTCAGCGTCAATCTTCTCTACCGGGCTGACAATCAGCTCGATACCCTTGCGCTCCAGGTAGGGCCGCAGGGGAAAGGTAATGTCATCACGCTCGCGCCAGCCCACCCCGATCCACGGGTTGGAAGGCACAAACTGAAAATAGTCCCTGCCGTTAATCACCGTAATGGTGTGCTCTTGACTCAGCGCCTCTCTCAATTCATACGCCGCCGGCATCCCACCTGTACCTGCGCCCATAATGACGATATGTGCCATAACAAACCTCCTCCGTTTTTAATGTTTGTTGTTAGTTGGTGCTAAAAATAACGCAAGGGCGGGTCAACGCCCGCTTTGCGAACCGGGTGCACCCCCGCACTCGGCCTTACTGCTCATCCGCACTCTGCTCTTGCGACTCCAGCCACAAGGCGTTGATGATGCCAAAGGCAATGGCCAGCCCCAGCCCCAAAATCCATGTGAAGTACCACATTGGCAAATAACTCCTAATAGTCCTAATAGAGAGAATGCTGTTTCTCCTGAATAGTCTTCTCCGTCACTTTGCCGCCCATCACCCGGTACACCCAGCTGGTGTAGAGGATAATCAAGGGCAGAAAGAAGACCGTTGCAAAAAACATCCAGCTCAAGGTCAGGTGGCTGCTGGTCGCATCCCACACGGTCAAGCTACTACGCGGATCAGTCACCGAAGGGAGGATAAAGGGAAACATGGAAAAGCCGGCCGTCAATATCACACCGGCGATGGCAAAGCCACTGCTGACAAGGGCCTTGCCGGCACGATGGGCCGCAGACAGACGCAGCGCCACCACCGCCCCGGCAAAGCCCAGCAGCGGCGCCATCAGCATCCACGGGTAGAGCGCATAGTTATCCAGCCAGGCACCGCTGGCCAGGACAACCGTTTTATTCAGAATGCTGGGGGTCGCATCGGCAGCCGGCATGGTAACCACCCGAAAACCATCGATGCCGATAGCGACCCAAACGCCGGCGACGGCGAAACTTGCCATCAATAAAACCCCTGCTCGCCGTGCCGCCCGCTGTGCCCGCTGATAGATCACCCCTTCGGTGCGCAGTTGCAGATAGATGGCACCGTGCATCACCAACATCGCCACGCTCACCACGCCGACCAGCAGGGCAAAGGGGTTAAGCAAATCGAAAAAATCCCCCGTGTAAGTCGAGCGCAAGGTGTCGTCGTAGTGAAACGGCACGCCCTGCAACAGGTTGCCAAAGGCGATGCCGAACACCAACGCCGGGACAAAACCGCCGACAAACAGCGCCCAATCCCAGGCACTGCGCCAAAGCGGATTGACCAGTTTGCTGCGGTAGTCAAACCCCACCGGGCGGAAGAAAAGGGCGAATAAAACCAGCAAAAGCGCGACATAGAAACCGGAGAAAGCGGCGGCGTACACCGTTGGCCAGGCTGCAAAAATGGCACCGCCGGCAGTAATCAGCCAGGTTTGATTCCCTTCCCAGGTCGGCCCCACGGCGTTGATGATCACGCGCCGCTCATTGTCGCTGCGACCAAGAAAAGGCAGCAGTATTCCCACCCCCAGGTCGAACCCATCGGTCAGCGCAAAGCCGATCAACAACACACCGACGAATAACCACCAGATCAACTTCAACGTATCGTAATCAAAAATCATCTCAGCCCCCCTGATCCGGCGATGGCCGCTGCGGTTGAGTCGTCAGGGCGGCGCCACCGCTGCTGCCCCCTTCATCGGCTTTCTCAAAGTGATAGCGCCCACTGTGCAGACTGCTGGGGCCGAGACGGGTGTATTTAAACATCAGAAACATCTCGATAATCAGCAGCAGCGTATAGAAGCCAATCAACCCTGCCAGACTGAAATAGAGATCGCTCTTGTCCAGCGTCGAGGTGGCCAGGTTGGTAGGTAAAATACCGCCGATCACCCACGGCTGACGGCCATACTCCGCCACAAACCAGCCGCCTTCAATGGCGATCCAGGGCAGCGGGATGCCATACAACGCCAACTTCAACAACCAACGCTTCCGGTGCACCACCCGTTTGGCGCAAAAGTAGAACGACGCAGCAAAGATAAACAGCAGCACAAAGCCACATAACACCATCAAACGAAAGACCCAAAAGACCGGGGCCACGTCCGGGATGCTGTTTTTGGCGGCCATCCTGATCTGCTCTTCGGTGGCATCCACCACATCCTCGGTGTAGCGCTTCAGCAGCAGGCCATACCCCATATCCTGCTTGTAGGCTTCGAAAACCGCCTTGGTTTCGGGCCGCTCATCGCCACTGCGCAGCAACTGTAACGTCGCGTAAGCCACCATGCCGTTGCGGATGCGCTGCTCGTTCTGGGCGATGATCTCCTTCAGCCCCGTCACCTCCTCATCGATGGAGCGGGTGGCGATCAGGCCGAGCAGAAAGGGCACCTTGATCGCATAATCCGTCCGCTGCTCCTCCTGGTTGGGAATGCCGAACAGCGTAAACGAGGCCGGTGCCTCCTGGGTCTCCCACTCCGACTCCATCGCTGCCAGCTTGGCCTTTTGCACATCCCCCAGCTCGTAACCACTCTCGTCACCCAAAATGATGACCGACAAAATCGAGGCCAGGCCAAAGCCGGCAGCAATGGCAAAAGAGCGCTGCGCAAATGCCATGTCGCGCCCCTTCAACATGTAGTAGGCACTGATACCGAGCACAAACATCGCCCCGGTGACGTAGCCGGCGGCCAGTGTGTGGACGAACTTCACCTGCGCCACCGGATTAAAGAAGAGATCGGCAAAGCTGGTCAGTTCCATGCGCATGGTTTCGTAGTTGAACTCCGCCCCCACCGGGTTTTGCATCCAGCCATTGGCGATCAGAATCCACAAAGCCGAAAGGTTAGAGCCCAGCGCGACCAGAAACGTCACGCACAGATGCTGCACTTTGGAGAGTCGCTCCCAGCCGAAAAAGAAAAGGCCGACAAAAGTGGATTCAAGAAAGAACGCCATCAACCCCTCAATGGCCAGCGGCACGCCGAAAATGTCACCAACGTAGTGAGAGAAGTAGGCCCAGTTGGTGCCGAACTGGAACTCCAGTGTAATACCCGTCGTCACCCCCATGGCAAAGTTGATGCCGAAGAGCTTGCCCCAGAAGCGGGTCATGTCCTTGTATACCTGCTTGCCGGTGATGACGTAGACCGACTCCATGATCACCAGCAACCACGCCAGCCCCAGCGTCAGTGGGACAAACAAAAAGTGGTACATCGCCGTCATGGCAAACTGGAAACGCGATAACTCCACAACACTTTCACTGACCATCGACAAGCTCCCTCTTATCAATCGGTTGCCCCAACATCCAGACCTGCAGCTTCTCTTTTGTCAGCTGCTCGTCCTGGGGTTCATCAAAAAACGCCATCCACAGCGCCACAATCATCACCAGTTTGAGCACTAGAATGGTCGCGATGTCCCGTTTCAACAGTCCGTTGCCAGGAATTTTCATCGCCGTTACATGCTGATGAGGGGTTGCTTGATCGTCACGGCACCGCGCAGCTCACCCACCCGGTAACCTGTGGCCCGATCAAAAGGGTATTGCGCCTTGAGGTGCTGTCGTACAGGGGCAGGAATATCCGCCTCTGCGCCGTGGCAAATCAGGCACTTGGGCTTGACGCCGATGGCTTTGGCAAAACGAAAGTAGCGGCCATCGGGCTCGTTCACCACTTCGGAAAAGTACATCCCCTTGATCGGCTCGCCGCGCTCAAGGCGTGCCTGAAACTGCGCCAGCACCTTCTGCTCCCAGACATCGGGCATCCCCAACATCGGATTGCGTACGCGGGTGCCAACGCGGGTCACCTTCCAGCCCTGACGCCGGGAGATTGCCGCCGTCAGCTCCGGGGCCTTCTCGGCACAGACCTTGATCGCCGCCACGGGGCCCTGGGCCTTCATGGTCCCCATCATGGTTTTGCCCAGCTCTTTCATGAAAGACTGGGTCACCGCCATGGCCTCCTGACTGCGCTGACCCACATCATCTGCTGCCACGGCAACCGATGAGACCCCCAAAACCAGTGCCAATACCACGTCCCTGCCAGCTCGCATTTTCGCCCCCTTTGCGTTTCTTTGAGCCCTCTAGGTGTAGGTCATAGCTTGCCCAATGTCCAATGCCAGCCATACCTTAGTGGCACACTAAGGCAATAGCCGGGCCAGCCTTCGCCGGGCAACACATCAAGCGGGAAATTAATTTTTATATTCAGCCGGTTAGCACCGGGCTGGAGAAATGGCCGTGGGCAGCTTGAGCACACCTGTTTATTTTACCTCCCCAAACAACTGCCATAAATGACATACTGCCGGCACCCACTGACAGATATGACACCCTGACCGATACCATGACATCACCTGCAAAACTACCCTCACTGACGGCGCTGCTCAACGGCTTCACCGACCCGGCGGTATTGATCAGCCGGGACTACCACATTCTCGCTGCCAATAGCGCCTATCGGCGGCACTACGCGCTGGAACCCAACGGCCCCCGCTTACCGCGCTGTTATGAGGCCTCCCACCACTTCTCCCGACCCTGCGATGAGGCGGGGGAGACCTGCCCCCTGAAGACCAGCCTGGAGACCGGCCAGCCACAACGAGTACTCCATCTGCACTTCACCTCGGCGGGTGAAGAGCACGTTGAGGTTCAGACTCTGCCCATTCGTAACGAACACGGGGAGGTGCAGTACTTTCTTGAACTCCTGCGCCAGAGCCAGGTCGCCCGCCACCCCGAGGCAGCCCAGACCCTGGTGGGGCGTTCGCGAGCATTCAATCGGATGTTGGGGCTTATCGAGCGCGTCGCGCCCAGTGATGTCACCGTGCTGCTGCTGGGGGAGTCGGGCACCGGCAAGGAGCTGGTGGCCAAAGCGATCCATGATGCCAGCCAGGGGGCCAGCGGCCCTTTCGTGCCGGTGGAGTGCTCGGGCCTGAGTGAATCGCTATTCGAAAGTGAACTGTTTGGCCATGAAAAGGGGGCCTTTACCGGAGCCCATCACCGCAAGATTGGCCTGGTGGAATCAGCACACGGAGGGACGCTTTTTCTCGACGAGATTGGGGACATTCCGCTGGCTCTGCAGGTCAAGCTGTTGCGCCTGATCGAGACGCTCACCTTTCGCCGGGTCGGCAGTATTGAGCCGCGCCAGGCGCGGTTTCGCCTGATCTGCGCCACCCACAGAAACCTGAAGCAGATGGTGGCAGAGGGGCGCTTTCGAGAAGATCTCTACTACCGCATCAGCAGCTTCCCTATCGAACTGCCGGCGCTGCGCCAGCGCCAGGGTGACATCGCCCTGCTGGCGGACAACATCCTGGGCCAGCTCAACCGGGAGCGTCAGCGCCAGCTCTCAAGCAGTGCGTTGCAGATACTGCAACACTACCCCTTTCCGGGAAATATCCGCGAACTGCGCAATATTCTCGAACGGGCCAGCCTGCTGGCTGACGGCCCCCTTCTTTTACCGGAACACTTGCCACAGGAGTGCCACCAGGGCGGCGGCCAACACGGCACCAGCCTCTCGTTCGGGGAGGAGATTCTTTCGCTTAAAGCGCTTGAGCAACGCTACCTCCATTGGGCCAGGGCACAGCACCGGGGTGACCAGCGCTCACTGGCGGCAAAACTGGGTGTGGGCGAACGAACGCTCTACCGCAAACTCCAGGCGCTCGGCGACACCTTGTCTTAGTGAACGACGGGGCGATCCGCCCTGAAAAGGAATCACCATGGACTGATCTGTCAGGGGTGCTGATGGTGCGCTGAGCCCATACCGGTGTGGCCCTGCATCTCCATGGCCTCACCGCCGTGCTGGCTGTGACTCAGGTGAGAGAGGGGGACAGCAATGGTCCACAGACCAAACCCGATCACCATGAGGGCCGCAATATTTCGAACCAGCGCTTTTTGAGTCCAGACCTTGACCTGAAAAGCAAAGGCACCGGTCAACATCATCACCGGCAACGTCCCCAAACCAAAGGCGATCATCACCAGGGCTGACTGATACCAGTAAACCACTCCCGCCGAGAGCGTCAGCGCGCTGTAAACAAGGCCGCAAGGGAGCCAGCCCCAGATAGCTCCGAGCAATAATGCCTGCCAGGGTTTTCGCACGGGCATAAAACGGCCGCCCAGGGGTTGAATGTGCTTCCAGGCGTGATTGCCGAGCTTTTCCAGGTGAGCCAAGCCTCGCCACCAGCCCGCAATATAGAGCCCCATGGCAATCATCATAAGGCCCGCCAGCACCCTCAACCCCATGCCTATCGGGCTGGCAATCATCTGCATCCAGGCACCCAGGGCACCGATGATGGCTCCCGCCAGCGCGTAGCTGGTGATGCGGCCGAGGTTATAGAGAAAGACGATGGGCAGCACCTTTGCGGGGGAACGCTGGCCTTCGGGCACAGCGTAGACCAGCGCATTCATGATGCCACCGCACATCCCCACGCAGTGGGCACCCCCCAGCAGCCCCACCACGAAGGCCGAAGTGACGTAGTAAAAAGTATCAGGCACGCTATCTCTCTCAGTTGATCAACCAACCCTATTAGTCTGCAGCGCCTTGCACATACGCTCTGCGCTGCAAACCCCTGTCTATTCAATGCGATAAGTGGGCCAGGTGGCGACACCATTAGGTTTTGCGCCAGAAGCAAAATCTAGTACTCGCGGCGGGCCTTGTGTGTTGGGTACAATAGCGACCCCCCATCCATAATGCACAGAAGTTTACCCCATGGATCTGAAAAATCTCGCGCTTGTTTCCGGCTTCTCCATCGCCATCATCGTCATTGGCATGTTAATTCCCAAGGGCGAAATGGAGACGTCACAGATTATGCCCTGGCAGATTGAAACCACCCCCTCCGGCACCACCCGAGTCTTCGGTCTCGCACTGGGCGAAAGCACGCTGGTGGATGCCGAGCAGCGTTTCAAGGCCGAGGCGGAGGTCAGCCTCTTTGCCAAGCCCGATGGCGAATACGCCACCGAAGTATTTTTTGAGAAAGTTGAGCTGGGCGGATTGAGTGCCAAGGTGGTGATTGTTACCGGTCTGTCTCAGGAAGCGCTGGCGGAGATCTACGACCGCGGCATTCGCATCAGCACCCTGGGCAGCGGCACCAACAAGGTCACGTTGGGGCTAAGCGATCTGGAGCTGATTCGCCACGCCACCATCGACAGCCTGACCTATCTGCCCCACATCAAACTGGACGAAGAGGTTGTTAAAAAACGTTTTGGTGAGCCCGCGGAGATTATTGCCGAAATCGACCACGGCACGACCCACTGGCTCTACCCCGACTCGGGACTGGACTTGATCCTCACACCAAAGGGCAAGGCGGTCATGCAGTACATCTCACCGAAAAAGTTTGACATGCTGGTGGAGCCACTGCGTGAACTTCAGAGCAAGCAGGCGGAATCAGCCGACATCAACACGCCCACGACGGACTGAGCTCCACCCGGATGGCAGAAAAGTCGGCGAAATAGCGATGACTGCCCATTTGCTGCCAGGGGGCAACGATGGTTAATTTTCACTAATCAGCATCGGGCCAGCTTTTATCCGCCGGCGTTTTCTTTGCCCCATTTTTCTCACTGTTCGCTTGCTGCTGGCTAGGCAAAAGCGGATCGTCGTCGTCCATCAGAATGCGGTTGGCATCCCCTTCGAAGTCTTCATACTGGCCACTTTTCACCGCCCAGATCAGTACACCCACCATCACCAGACCCAGTACTATCATGGCGGGAATCAACCCATAGATCACATCCACCGCTTAATCTCCTTTCTTGAATATGGTTCGGATTCTGGCCGCGTTACCAATGACCAGAAGCGAGCTAAGCGGCATGGCAATCGCCGCCACCAACGGGGTAATAAAGGTTGCCATGGCCAGAGGCACCATAATGGCATTGTAGGTGAGGGAAATGGCAATATTCTGCCGGATGGTACGCAAGGTACGAACGGAGAGCTGAATGGCGTCGCGCACTTTGCCAAGCTCATCACTCATCAGAATGATATCAGCGCTCTCCCCGGAGACATCGGTGCCCGACCCCAGGGCGATGCCAACATCAGCGCGAATCAGGGCCGGAGCATCATTAACCCCGTCGCCCACCATGGCCACTTTGCTGCCATCTTTTTGCAGCGACTGAATCACACGGTCCTTGTCCTCGGGTAGAACTTCGGCGATGCAGGCCATGCCCCCCAGCTGGTCGGCAATGGACTCCACCACACGTTGCCGGTCGCCGCTTAAAATGGTCATGGGAATACCCAAGGTGCGCAATGATGCCACCAACGCCTTCGCGTCAGCCCGCAACTTGTCTGCCACCATAATCAGGCCCACATGCCGGCCATTGACGGCGACGTAAACACAGCTGATGCCCGCCGCCTCGTTCTCCTGGGCCTGCGCCTCCAGCGTGCCAGACAACGCCACGGCATTTTGGCTCAACCAGACGGAGGTGCCAATAACGCAGGACTGCCCGTCAACCTCTCCGATCAAGCCAAAACCGGGCTTGTTTTCTACTTGCTGCGCGGTGATACGGGGCAATGATTTTTCATCCGCCCAAGCCGTTACCGCGCGGGCAATGCTGTGCTCGGAAAAACGTTCCACGGCGGCGACACGCGCCATCAGTTCATCAGGATCAAGGCCATCGGCCACCACCTGCTTGATCCGCATCTTTCCTTCCGTCAGCGTGCCGGTTTTGTCAAAGACGATGTGATCAATACGGGAGAGCGTCTCCAGCACACCGCCATTTTTTATCAGGATGCCGTGGCGTGCCCCCACCCCGGCAGCCGCGGCGATGGACATCGGCGTCGCCAAACCAAAGGCACAGGGGCAAGTAATAATCAGCACCGAAGTCGCGGCCATCAGCGCAACTTCAAAATCGTCCCCCACCCACCAGGCAAAGGTCAGAAACGCAAGGCTCAGGGTGGCCATGACAAAGTAGGGCACAATCCTGTCGGTAGTGCACTGAATCGGCGCTTTGGACGACTGCGCCTCCTCCACCAGACGAATGATACGGCCCAGAGAGGTGTTTTTAAGCACCCCGGTCACTTCGATGCTGAGGGCACTATCTACGTTGATGGTGCCGGCAGCCACGATATCACCGACCGACTTGGCCACAGGACGGGACTCGCCGCTCAGTAGAGACTCATCCACATTGCTACGCCCTTCCACCACGGTGCCATCCACAGGAATCTGATCACCCGGCTTGACCAGCACCCGATCTCCCGCCCTGACGGCACGAATGGGCAGTAACACCTCGGCGCCGTCTTTAATCACCGTTGCGCCGCGAGGCTGGAGGTCCAATAAGCGCTGAGTCGAACTTACCGCCTGGCGCTTGGACATAGCCTCCAGATATCGCCCCACCAGGATAACGAAGAGAAAGTTAACCACTGTATCCCAATAGACGTGCCCCACTTCGGAGCCTGAAATGGTGATGTACAGCGAATAACAGTAGGTCACCGAGGCGCCGATGGCGATGGGCAGATCCATGGTCAGGTGGCGATTTCTGAGGCCGGTCCAGGCATTTTTCAGAAAGGGATAACCGGAATAGAACAAGGTAGGTGTCGCCAGGGCAAAACCGACCCAGTGAAACAGGTGTCGAAATTCATCCTCAGCGGCACCGCTGTAGAGTGCGATGGAGACCCACATCAGGTTCATGGCACTGAAGCCAGCGAAGGCCATCCGGAATAACATGGCCCGGTTCTGCTTCCTTATTGCCCCCTCGGCCACCTCTGGATCGTAGGGCACGGCAGCGTAGCCAATTTGGGACAGTGCGCTGATTATCTGAGATAGCTTAACCTGCTCGTTATCCCATTTAACGATAAGGCGTTTGCCTGACAAATTCACCTGAGATGCCAGTACGCCCGGAAGGTGCCCCAAGGCCCGCTCGATCAGCCAAACGCAGGCGGCGCAATGAATACCCTCCACCAGGAGGCTGATCTCCCTGATGGGCCCCAGATCAGCAACGTACTCCGACTGCACCTCATCCAGGTCGTACAATGCCAAATCCTTGGGGGCGTCGGGGGGAGGAGCCAGCGTGGTGCCATCAGGAGCCAGTTCGTAGAAGCTATCCAGTCCGGCCTCATAAATCGCGCTACAGACTGTTTCACAGGATGGACAGCAGAACTGGCGCTGCTGGCCTTCAATCTCCTTTTCAACAGTGACGTTTGCAGGCAGCGGCAAGCCACAATGAAAACAACTATCGGTCACGATGAATTTCGCAAGTTGAGAATAGAGAACTATTCGGGATCAAGACTCTACCCGAGACCATCACGCATATTCAAGCCGGACGATCGATAATAGAGGGAGAGAAAACAGCAATGCCGAGGGCGGGTGAAATGGAGCACCTCGCTCATCCATCAAGAAAGAGCGAGGCGCCCGGAGGCTAGATGGACTGAACAGAGATCCGGTGTTCCATCTCAAGCACATTCTCACCTTCGGAGACTTTTAACTTCAGATCCCAAATCCCCTTGAGAGGAAAACCAATATAGGCCTGATAGATACCTGGCCCAATGCTATCGAGCTTAACGATAAAGTCTGCACTGGCATCGGAAGGACGATAAGCCGTAATTTGCACATCCGCCTGTTCAACGGGCAGCCCTCTGGAATCGACCACGTTAAAACGGATCACCTCGGTTTTGTCGACAAAGATCTCCCGGGGAACCTGAAGGTTCGTCTCCCACCTGAGGTTATTTCTCGCCTCGATCATTTTGACAACGTTATCTTCATAGTTTCGTCCCTGCTCATAATAGTCTTCTGTTACCAGGCCGGGACCACTGTAAAAAGCAATTCCGATAAAGACGAAATTCATCAATACAAACGTTGCCAACAACCCCAACCAACCCAACACCCACGGGTTGCGCATGGCCTCTTTATTAAATTGCGAATATTTTTTCTGACCCACATTATCAGCAGCTTGCGATGCACTCATTTTTTTCCCCTTTGTATCATTGGGTTGTTCATTACGCTCAGACATCAATGACCAGGCCCGAAGAACATACTCTCGTACACAGCCTTAACATTTTCGTCTTCAACATCACTTACAGTAAATACAACGGTTGTACGCTCCTGTTTGAATTCACTGCCAGGAATCCGCAGAAAGACGGTGAAAGCACCAACATCACCTGGGGCCACTTTCCAGGGCATTGTGGCACCGTGAATGGTTGGCGTGTAGGGCGTTCCCGTAACCGTCAGATCGACGTCCATCGGCTTATCCGTTTTATTCAACACCTTAAGTTCATATTTATTTTGAATAGAGCCATCACTCTGAATCACGTAAAGCGGCTGACGCTCGTGAATCACACTCAGTTCCAATGAACCTAGGTGAGTGACACCCCACAACATACCGGCTACCGAAACCACCAAAATAGCGAGAAAACCAAGCACTCTGGGACGTTGAAACAGTTTTAATTTGGGTTTGCCATTGATTTCATCTAACGATATGTAACTAATCAATCCTCGAGGCCGGTGTATTTTGTCCATGATGGAGTCACAGGCATCAAGACACAAACCACAGGTAATGCACCCCTCCTGCTGACCATGACGAATATCAACACCCGTTGGGCATACCGCCACACACAGTTTGCAATCGATGCAGTCACCCAACTCTCGCCCCTGAGGATCTGTGTTCTTTTTCAATTTCCCCCGTGGCTCACCACGCTTTACATCATACGTTGGCAAAATTGTTTCACAATCATACATAACCCCCTGGATCCGGCAGTAGGGGCATAACCACAAACAGACCTGTTCACGCATAAACCCGGCAAAAATGTAGGTAAACACGGTGAACGTGGCGACGGTCACCCAGGCCACCAGGGGTGCGGTCAAGGTCAGATAGCTCTCCCACATCTGGTAAGCATCCGCAAACCAGAGCGTAAAGCTAATGCCGGTCAGCAGACCGATGAGAATCCATAAAAAATGCTTAATGACCTTGATACGAATCTTTCTCGCATTCCAAGGCGCTTTATCCAATCGGGCGCGCTGGGCCGGAGAGCCCTCGAGCTTCTCCTCCAGTAGAGTAAATATATCTGTCCAAACGGTTTGAAAACAGAAATAGCCGCAAAACACGCGCCCCGCTACGGAGGTCACAGCCCCCAGCAACATGGCAAAAAACAACATCACCACCGCCAGCAGCCAAACATCCTGCGGCAAAATGGTGATATCAAAAATATGAAATTTCCGATTGGCGATGTCAAACAAAATGGCTTGGTGACCATCCCAACGGAGATAGGGACCAAGGAAAAATATCAACCAGATACTGGCAGACCACCACTTCAACGTTCGGAAACGACCCGGCATCCGCTTGGCGTGTATCGTCTCCTCGCCTGTATTCACATGCCAATAATCGGCATCTTCATACAGCGCCTCGTGATCAATATGATCTGTCTTGTTTTGATTTTCCGGTTTGGAGCTCATTAATTACCGCCGCTAGAAAAACTTAGAACGAAAAAGGGTCGTACATTATAAGTATGCACGACCCTTGGGGACACTAACTAATCTTCAGAATGGGTAGTATTTATCAATTTACTGATACGGATTCCCAACACGATGAGCACGATAATGCTGCCGATCACCGCGATTATCGACCCTAATGCTACTGCATCCATAGTTCACCTCCATAAAAAGTCTCTGGGGGCTCCCCAGGGCTTCACCGTCGCAAAGCCCTGAGAACACCTTTAACTACTGACCACCACCAAGCTTGTAGACATACACAGCCAATTTCTTGATTTCAGTCTCGGTTAACTTGTCAGCAAAGCTGGGCATAACCGCATTGCGAGTTTCCGGGTCTGATCCGTCATTCACACCATGTGCAATAGTGTACTTGACACTTTCAGCCGTCCCGGGCGTGAAACGATAGATGCCGTCGGTCAGGTTAGCGGAACCCATAAAGGTCACGCCTTTAGCATCTTCACCATGACAGCCGCTACAGCCCTGCTCTTCGAACACAGCCGCACCGGCAGCATGTTTAGTGCCTTGGGCAAGTCCGATAACGAACTGAGTAACATCATCCAGTTGCTGAGCACTCAAACTGCCCCCGAAGGCGGGCATGCCACCCTCGCGACCGTCAGTGATGCTTGCTTCGATTGTGTTGATATCACCGCCATACAGCCAATCATCATCTGCCAGTACAGGGAACCCGGGGTTACCCGCGCCGCCCGATCCGTGACATGCAGCACAACGATCACCGAACAGTACCTTGCCGGACTTCTCGACATAGGAAGACAACTCACTGTCGGCCAAAATTGCCGAAGCTGACATCTTCTTGATCTTGGCTTCGTATGGCGCACGCAACTCCTCAACCTCTTTCAGGTCGGCCTTGTATTCCTTAATGGCCGTCCAGCCCATCACACCTTTGGTGAAATCGGTCGCTAAAGGAATCGAAGGGTAAAGAATGAAATAGACCAATACCCAAGCCAAACTCACCCACATACCCAACTTCCACCAACCTGGGGGCTCGTTCAACAACTCCCTCAGGGCGCCGTCATCCCAGCTATGGCCCGTATCAGGCGTTTGGTTTGCATTTTTATTATCACTCATTACTTATCCTCCGTACTCAAACGGTCGTCATAATCCAAGGGAAGGTCGCGTTTAGCCTCAATCTTCTCTCTGTTGGACGGACGAAACACGTGAACATACACAACAACCATCAGAATAAAGGTAATGATGGTAATGATGAGCCCAGCCCAATCGCTGGAGGTCATCGCGCTCCAATCAGTATGAAAGTACTCTTCTATGCTAGTCACGATAGCTCACCCCATAGTCAAGAGTGGCCATGGTTCCCAGCACTTGCAGATAAGCAACCATTGCATCCATCTCGGTTTTACCCTGAACGCCCGCCACGCCTTCATCGATATCAGCATCAGTGTACGGAACACCGATGGTTCTCATCGCATTCATGCGGGTGCGAATGCCTTCGGCATCCACTGTGGCATCCATCAGCCATGGATAGT
>JALTMR010000303.1 GCA_027001525.1 Gammaproteobacteria bacterium | reverse complement strand
GCTTCTTCATGTTCTGGCTGCTGACTTCAACCACCTGCGCACTGACCTGCTACTTCCAGCGCCCCTGCGACACCACGCCCAAGGGGCTCCGCTAGGCGGGCGGAACCTGCAACCAGAACGTCACCGGGCCGTCATTGACCAGGCCCACCTGCATATCCGCACCAAACTGCCCGCACCCGACCGGGTCATGCCGCAGCCGGGCCTGCTCGACAAAATACTCGAACCAGCGCCTGCCTTCTGCGGGTTCGGCCGCTGAAGTAAAGCTCGGGCGCCGGCCTTTACGGGTATCCGCGGCCAGCGTGAATTGCGGCACCAGCAACAGACCCGCCCCGGTGTCGGCAACGCTGAGGTTCATGCGCCCCGCCTCATCGGGAAATACACGGTAGCCAAGCAACCGCTCCAGCAGGCGCTCGGCCTGTGTCCTGCCATCGCCGCGTTCAACGCCCAGCAGCACCAGCAACCCGGTGTCTATGGCCGCGATGCGGGAGGCATCGACGTCCACCCAGGCCCGGGTGACACGTTGCAGCAGGGCGATCATGCCAGCTGCTCGGCAAACCCGTCCGTGGCCCGTACCAGGACATCCACGATCGCCGGATCTGCGACGGAATGGCCGACACCCGGCACAATCTCAAGCCTGGATTCCGGCCAGGCCTGGTGCAGGGCGTAGGCCTGATCTACCGGGCACACCACATCGTAGCGCCCGTGCACGATGACCCCGGGAATCCCGTGCAGGCGCTGTGCCTGCTGCAGGATCTGGTCGGGCTCTATAAAGGCATCATGGACAAAATAGTGACATTCGATGCGCGCCATACCCAGCGCCACATGGCTGTCACCGAAGTGCTCCACCAGCCCCGGGTTGTAATGCAGGGTGGAGGTGCGCCCTTCCCATATCGACCAGGCTTTGGCGGCCGCCAGCCGGGCCACTTCGTCCGGCCCGGTCAGCAGCTTGTAATAGGCTTTTACCAGGTCACCCCGTTTACCCGGCTCGACCGGCGCCACAAAATCCTGCCAGTAATCCGGGAACAGGCGCGAGGCGCCCTGCTGGTAGAACCAGCTGACATCCTGCCCGCGGCAGAGAAAAATCCCGCGCAACACCAGGCCCAGCACACGCTCCGGGTGGGCTTCGGCGTACAGCAGGCCCAGCGTTGAGCCCCAGGAGCCGCCAAACACCAGCCAGCGGTCGACCCCCAGCTGTGCCCGGATGGTCTCAATGTCGGCCAACAGGTCCGCCGTGGTGTTGTGCTGTAATTCAGCATGCGGCGTGGAACGGCCACAACCGCGCTGGTCGAACAGGATGATCCTGTAGAGGTCGGCATTGAAGAACCGGCGGTGCGATGCCTGACAGCCGCCGCCCGGCCCGCCGTGCAGGAACACCACGGGAATGCCCTCCGGGTTACCGCTTTCCTCAACATACAGCCGGTGCGGCGCATCGACCGCCAGGGTATGCCGCACATAGGGCTGCAGTGCTGGATACAGGCTTCGCATGCGTTACATTCTGGCATAAAAAAAGGCGTGCCAGGCACGCCTTTTTAACAGCAACGTACGGTGACTAGATAAACAGACAAACGTCAGAGGTACGTGCCATCGGCAGGAACGAAGCCGCACCGACAAAGTCGAGACCGTCGATGAATTCGCTCTGTTCGAAACCGAACACATCCACTGTCATCTGGCAGGCATACATTTTGACGTCGGCCTCGATGCACAGTTCACGCAGCTCGGGAACCGTTGCCACACCCTTGTTCTTGAAGGTCATCTTCATCAGGCCGGTCGCCACTTTCTCGAACCCGGGTACACCACCCATCAGCAGGTTCGGCATCGGCCAGTCGTAACTCTGGAACCACTTGGGACCGAAAGGCATTTTCATCGGCATGGCCGGGTTACCCAGCGGGCTGACGTCTACGTTGATTTCTTTTTTCAGCAGCAGCAGGCCGTAGAAGGTAAAGAAGATCGATGAATCCCATCCCAGCGCTGCAGCAGTGGAAGCGAGGATGAAGGGAGGATAGGCCCAGTCGAGGGTACCCTTGGTTGCGATGATAGACATGGCAGGTGTCCGTGACTCATCGATTTCCTGTATTTTGGCAGGCAGTATTTCGTCCAGTTTATTATTCAGCCACTCATCCATTTGTGCTTGATTCATAGTTTCCGACATAAATATTTCCTCCTAGCCGTTCGTCTACGGGTAGTTATGTGATTCCAGGATGATGTCCTGGTTCAGGGACACACCCGTACCCCAAAAAAGGATCAGCGTCATTGCCCCGCGGTCGCGTACGCTTGAGCACGGACGAAAGCACTGGACAGATTGGCAGGGGGGTGGCACCCGGACTCTGATTATATGAACGGAATTTTACAGGGTCAAACAATTGGCTGTATATTTAGGTCAGCTGGATAACTGATTAACATTGCGCCCAGGGCAGACCGTGGAACCGCCAGCCCCCCAGGGAGCCCCGGTGGTGGTTCTCGTCAAGCTCGCCCTCGAACCCCTCCGCGATGTTATATACATCGCAAAACCCTTCCTTTATCAACATGTTGCCTGCCTCCAGCGAGCGCTTGCCACTGCGGCAGATGAGCAGGACCGGCGCCCCCGAAGTCTGGCTTTCATGGCAGATGCCGCCCAGTACCAGCTTGCGCACCTCGGTGACAAAATTCTCGTTCAGTTTCCAGTCCGGGTAATCGATCCAGGGGATATGTATCGCGCCCACGGGGTGGCCAACGAACAAAAACTCCATATCCGAGCGTACATCGATCAAAACCGCCCGCGGCTCATCCTGCATCAGCTGCCAGGCTTCCTGGGGTAACAATGTCTTTACTTCTTCCATACCTGCATCCCTCATTGATACTACCGAACAGTATAGCTGTCAGGTTGAAAACTGCCCGAAACAACAATATTCCCCACTTTTATTTATAAATATAGCAATAAATAGATCATATACCCCATTTCACTTACATATTTACATTTTTTAATAAAAGTGGGAGTTTATGGAAAGATGACCCGGATTCAGCGCACTTTCCGTAAGCTCGACGCCCATTGCGCGTTTTTCTCGCCCCCGGCAACCCGGTGCCGGCGCCCGACTTCGTTCTCATACCAGCCTTTGTGGTGCTGCAGGGGCTCGACCTCATAGCCCCACCAGGCGCCATCCGCATCCTGTGCCAGCCATTTCACCCAGGCCGGCAGGCCAGCGGTGGCCGGCACATCCATCAGCGCCGCCAGAAGGCCGGGGACAACAGCACCAGCAGGGTGAAGATCTCCAGGCGCCCCAGGATCATGGCCAGGCACAGTACCCACTTGGCGGTGTCGTTGATATCGCCGTAGTGGAAGCCAACTTCCCCCAGCCCCGGGCCAAGGTTGTTCAGGCAGGCGGCCACCGCGGAGAATGCCGTCACCTGGTCGAGACCGGTCGCCAGCAGCGCCAGCATCATCAGTGTGAAACAACCCACGTAGATCGCGAAGAATCCCCACACCGCCTCAATGACGCGTTCCGGCAGGGCCTTGTTGCCCACCTTGACCGGTATCTGTGCGTTCGGGTGCACCAGGCGCTTGATTTCGCGCATGCCCTGCTTGAGCAGCAGCAGCACGCGGATCACCTTCAGGCCACCGCCGGTGGACCCGGCGCAGCCGCCGATAAAGCTGGACAACAACAACAGGACGGGCAGAAAGGACGGCCACATATGATACTGGGCCGTGGTGAAACCGGTGGTGGTGCCGATGGAGACCGCCTGAAAAATGCCGTGATGGAGGGCGCTGCCAAACGCTGAGAAGGTGCCGGTGTAATAGAGATAACCGGTGGTGATCACGGCGGTGATGGCCAGGGCGCTGAGATAGGTGCGGAACTCCGGATCTCCCAGGTAGGGCCGCAGGCTGAGATTGCGCCAGGCGAGAAAATGCAGGGCAAAGTTGACCCCCGCGAGGAGCATGAACACCACCGCCACGGCTTCGATGACGGCGCTGTCGAAATACCCCATGCTGGCGTCATGGGTGGAATAACCGCCGATGGCGACGGTGGAGAAGCTATGGGCCACGGCGTCGAAGGGCGTCATGCCCGCCGCCCAATAGGAGATGGCGCAGAGTATGGTCAGCCCGAGATAGATGTACCACAGGGCCTTGGCGGTTTCGGTGATACGTGGCGTGAGCTTGTTGTCCTTGATGGGTCCCGGGGTCTCGGCACGGTAGAGCTGCATGCCGCCGACGCCCAGCATGGGGAGAATGGCCACGGCCAGGACGATGATGCCCATGCCGCCCAGCCACTGCAGTTGCT
>JALTMR010000302.1 GCA_027001525.1 Gammaproteobacteria bacterium | reverse complement strand
CACCTCGAATCCGGCACGGTTTAACATCAGCGCCAGCGTCTCGGCGACAAAGGTAGTGGGATGAATCGCCTTGAACACCTGCGCCAGCTGGGATTCGGCCAAGGTGGGCACGACGACGTAGAGCACCCCGCCGGCTTTCAACTCGCGCCACATGCGTTGCAGCGCGGCCAGCGGATCATAAAAATGTTCCAGCACATGAAAACTCGCCACCATGCCGAAGTATTCCGGCCGTTGGGGGCTCTGTTCATAGGAGAGGTTGTTGACCTGAACCCCCCGGTCCCGGCGAGCGATCTGCGCCAGCTGCTGACTGGCTTCAACGCCTTCCGCCTCAACCCCCTGCTGCATCAGGGCGGCGAGAAAATCGCCGTAAGCGCAACCGACCTCCAGCACCGGCGAGAGCGCAGCCAGCGCAACATCAGGGCCCAGAGCCTCTTCCAGTGCCTTTTGCAGAAAAGAGAGACGCCGCTGCGCCAACCCCTGCTGCATCTCTTTGCTCTCGTGGTAGTGTCCGGAAAACTCCTGGGCGTAGTAACGCGCCATGGCCTGGGGTGACATCACCGGATTGTGGTAGATCAGTCCGCACTGCAGGCAGATAACATTCGCCCCCACCTTTTCCACGGCATCATCATTGGGAATCGACCGGTAACGGGCAGAGGCGCACAACGGGCAGTTACGCAGAGGCATACTTTTGTAATTCCGGGTAGCACTTCAAACGCTCCTGGTGGAGCACATCCATGGCGTACTGCACCTTGGGCCGCACCTGCCGGGCGATGTCTGCGTAGATGTCCCGCAGCTCTTCGTGAGACAACGCTTCGTTGCGCCAGATGGGAAGATCTTTGGAATTCATTCGATAGTCGTCCCAGTCGAAGGTTCTGATCCAGCCATTCTGCTTGCCCACCTCAAAGGCTTGGGTACCCGGCAGAGGCACCAGGATGACCCAGCTGGGAATATCAATCTCTTTGGTGTTAAGCGAATAGGCCAGGGTCTTGTATATCGTCTCGCGGGTATCGCCAATATTGCCGATCATGAAATTGCCGATGGTGAGGATATTAAACTCCTTGGCCCATTTCAGCAGTCGGGTCACCTCATCAGTGGAGATGTTTTTTTCGATGGATTTGAGCACGCCAGGGTCAACACTCTCGATCCCCAGGGAGAAACGCACACAACCCGCCTCTGCCATTTTCTTCATCACTTCGCGCGTTACCTTGGTCACCCGCATGCGACAACACCAGAACAGATTCAGGTTGCGGGAGATCAGCTCGTCGCAAAACTCCAGCACATAATTTCTGTTCATGGTGAAGGTGTCATCCATGATGTCGAAGTTTCTGATGTTGTAGCGTTTGGCGGTGTCTTCAATCTCGTCCACCACGTCCTTGATGTCCCGACTGACCGGCTTGCGGCCAAAGACGCTGTGGTCGCAGAAGTTGCATTTGTAGGGGCAGCCGCGGGTGGTCATGATGTTGAAATTACTGCCGTGCATCCCGAACGAGACGTTGTAACCGCGATGCTGGTATTGATCCATCGGCATGAGATGGCGGGCAGGCCAGGGCAGCTCGTCGAGGTCGGTAATGCGGTCCGCCTGCGCCTGATGGGCAACGCGGGACTGGCTCTTTTTGAACGGCACGATGCGGGCGACGTTGACCTCTTTTTCCTGCCTCTTGTCGGCGGCTGCCGCCGCAGTCGCACACTGCATTGCCCGCCGGGTCATACCGTGCGCCTTCCAGTGCAGCCCGGCAATGTTCTCCGGCTCAAACTCACCGCGTTCCATCGCCGTCGCCATCTTTGTGAAGGTATGTTCCCCCTCACCCACCAGCACAAAATCGACGCTGTCGTATTTGAGAAAATCATCCGGCACCACCGAGGGATGGGGGCCACCAAACACGGTGGGCACATCGGGCAGGTGGCGTTTCAACAGAGCGGATAACTCAATCGCCTTGGTGAAGTAGCTGATCATCACCGAGATGCCGATCAGCTGCGCCCCAAAGGCTTTTACCGACTGCACCACCGCCTCGTCATCCGGGCTGAAGGCCGCTTCGATAAACTGGACTTCATGACCGGCCTTCTCCAGGTAAGCGGCAATATATCCCAGCCCCAGGGGGGGCTGACTGGGCGGATAGACTAACCTCGGGTGGATCAGGGATATCTTCATTGGCTACTCCAGCATGTCCCAGGCGATAAGCGTGTCTGATTCAATGGGCTGCCTGGCGATGCGCCCTACAACGCTGTCGATTTCACGGGCGGCAATACCTGTGCCCGGATTCTTGGTGGTAAGCATAGACGAAGAAATTGTCTCGCCTGCGGAAATCTGTTGTGCAGCCACGACGCTGCAGTGGTACTTGTTGCGCGTCACCATCTCTTCGGCCGACACGCTCTTTTCACCGTTGCCCAGTGCACACTCCGCCCGCCTGACCCCATCAACCAGATCTTTCAGGCCCGCCATATCCTGGGCAATGCCGTGGTCAAATCCCTCCTGTTGCCGCGCCAGGGTGACATGTTTTTCGATGGAAAAAGCCCCCAGAGCCGTGGCCAGAAAGGCGGACTGATTGTCGAGTTCATGGGAGGAATAACCCACCGGCACGCCGTAGCGTTTTTTCATTCTGGTGATCAGACTCAAATTGGCCGTTTCGTACGTATGCGGGTAGCTCGACACACAGTGGTACAGACCAAACTGAATATTGGCCTTTGTCAGCGCCTCAACCGTCTCGTCAATCTCCTCCCAGTAAGCCATGCCGGTGGAGAGCAACAGGGGCAGGCCCAGATCACAGAGGTGGTCGATTAACGGTTTGTTGGAGAGGCAGTGGCTGGCCACCTTGATCAGTGGCATCTCCAGTGCCGCCATCTCGGAAGCGGACTTGATGTCAAAAACGGAGGCAAACAGCTCAACCCCCACCTCCCTGGCGGTCTGCTGCAGTTCTTTGTACTGTTCAAGATCAAACTCGATGTGATTTCGCACCTGACGATAGGTGCTGCCAAACGTGGGAAAGCGATCATCCGGCGCATCCAGCACAGGGCCAATGGCCAGGTTGGCCACATCCCTTTTCTGAAATTTCACCACATCGGCCCCGGCCCGGGCACTCGCCACAATCATCTGTTTCGCTGTCGCCAGATCACCGTTGTGACACAGACCGATCTCGGCCACTACCCAACAGGGCTGGCCGTCACCCAATACCAGGTCGTCTTTGATTTTTAGCGTACTCATCTCTTCTCTACTCAGGCAATAATTCGTATAGGTTGATCAAGGGAACATGGGAAAACATGGCCGCCACATCGCGGCCGATATCGATGCCAAGTATCTGGCTATGGGTGGCAATCAGCACCACATCCGCGCGGCTGGCGTGGGCGGGGGGAAGAATTTTCTTTCCGAAAAAGGTCCGCCCCTGCTTGCCGGGATTGCGATCCACCAGGGTGACTTTCTGACCGAACAACTGACGCTCGGGTGCTGGCAGCGCCAATACCAAATCGAGCAGATCCTGGCCGCAGCCCCAGATCACAATATCGCTAAAGGCACCATCACGAAGCACATCGGACAGGCATGCCAGCGCCGCGGCGGTGAGCTGTTCTGTCTGAGCACGATGACGCTGGAATGCAGTAGCCGCCATCTCGGGCCAGGCCGTTTTTCTGAACAGCGCGCGAATCACCGGGTAGTCATCGCTGTGGCTATGGACAATCTCGACGGGGGTCAGGCCACACATCACGCCCAACCGTCTGATCACCGGCGCGGTGAACTGGCTTACGTGGCCGTAGTAAAGGTTCTGATAGCGCGGTTTTTTGGTCCTGGCCATGCCCTCTATCGAAGGGACTTCGATGTAGACATACGCCCCCCGGGCAGCAAGCCGGGTCAGGTTTTCGACAAACACCCGAGGGTCAAACGCGTGCTCCAGCACATGGCAGGCGAGCACCAGATCGGCGCTCTGACAAAACGCGGGCTGCTGCTCGACAAAGTCCTCCAGGACAAAGGGGTGGTACTCCAGCGCCGGTGACTCCTGCATCACCGTGTTCAAGTAGGTCGTGGAGGGCTCAATCCCCAGTCGTCGTTTGAAGGCGGGGAAGAGATTCAAAAAATCGCCGTAGGCCGGCCCCACCTCCACCACGGTGCCCGTCGTCAGATCGGCGGCGTACTGATCTATAAATGCCTTGCGCTGCCGTAGCGTAGACTGGCGCGTCTCCTTGATGGTCTCCCTGTCCAGCCCCGGTGAGTGACGATAGATGGCATCGTACTGCTGCGCGCTGAGATGCGGCCTTAAACAGATGTAGCCG
>JALTMR010000301.1 GCA_027001525.1 Gammaproteobacteria bacterium | reverse complement strand
CCAGGCTATATAACATAGAGCGCCGCAATGGCGCTGGATATCGCCATCAGAGTGGCAACAACCAGTTGTTCATTCTCCATCTTTTCATCCCCCAGTGAAGTGGTTGACACAGGCACAAGCCCCAACTTGCACGCAGCACTGTTATAGCCCTTTGGATGGGGGTTTTCAATATGGCTAAAAAAGCATCAGTTTTGCTTGGGGTGTGATCACACTGAACCGAATCCCCCTATTCGCGGGTTTTCCCCACAGTTATGCACAGCTTTTGGGGATAGTCCGGAAAGAGGGGAAGAAGTGGAAACTCGATAAACAGCGCCGCCGCAGGAAAGCGCAAGCGGCGCTTGCAGAAGGTCTGGCGACTATTTCTTTTGTTGCTTTTGCTCTTCTTTAGCTCCGGCCTCTCCTTCGGCCTTCTCTTCCGCCTTCTCTTCCGCCTTGGGTTTTGGTGGTAATAGCTTGTTCAGGCGGCTTAGCAGCGTCGGGTCGGCCTTCCCATTAAATTTATTGATGATTTTGGCCAGTTCGCGCTCCGCTTCAGCGGCACTGACGGCCCTGAAAACTGAATAGAGTCGCGGTTTATCACTGGTCTGGACACGACCTTTCATATTTTTGATGACGCCAGCCATGTTGCGAACGTGATCAGTCACCGCGCTGCTGTTGGCCAGCGCCTCCAGAGCCTTTTTCTGTTCTTTGGTGGGGTGATCCTTCATGGTGGCAAGTATTTCAGCCATCTGCTGCACCGGGGTGAGTACCGGAGCGGCGTCCTGAGCATGTGCCCCCTGGCTCAAAAGCGCTAAAGGCAACATAAGAGATAGACAAAGCGTTCTAAAATTCACTGCGTGTTCTCCTTGATTTTGATACTGATTTCCTACGCGTCAGTTGTTATACCCGATTTATTCCACGACGTCATTTCAGGAGGGAAAGTAGGCGCTTGCAGGGTATAATCCGCCGCATGAATCCCTCACTGGAAAGGCCCCACCCGGATGAAGATATACCTCTACCTGGATAACGATGATGCAGAGGCGGTCCGCGATCTTGCCGAACCCATGATCGCAGCCATGGCGACATGGCTCATGGCGAGTCGCAGCAGCGCCGCTCTGGTAGATTGCCACGAGGGCGGGCGCTCTGACCGGGACATTGGTTTAACCATTGAAACGAACAGGAGGTCGACCCTGGCCAAGCCCCTTGATTTTCTCTACGAACTGGCCACAGCGTATCAACAGGAGTTTGTCATAGGTGTTATCGATGAGCAGGCCGTCCACGAAGACATCTGCTACTTCGGTTTTGAAGAGGGCAAACCCGATATTCATGAAGTGGCCAGCTACCTCGGCTTGCCAAAGTAGTTGCGAAACGTACTAGACGAGAGAAAATATGGCCGTTAACTGGTATCCCGGGCACATGCATAAAGCCCGCAAAGAGATGAAAAAAGCGATGCCGCAGGTGGATCTCATCATCGAGGTCATGGATGCGCGCATTCCCTTTAGCAGTGAAAACCCCGCCGTCTCCGAGCTCAGAGGGCAAAAGCCCTGCATTAAAGTTCTCAACAAGGCAGACCTGGCTGATCCGCACACCACCCAGGCCTGGATCGAGTTTTTTGAACAGGAAAAAGGGGTCAAGGCCATCGCCATGAGTGCGGATCAGAAGGGGCAGACCCGGCCGCTTCCTGCACTGTGCAAAAAGCTGGGGCCGAAACGTAATTTGGCCATCAGCCCTCTTCGGGTCATGATCATGGGTATTCCCAATGTGGGTAAATCGACCATGATCAACGCCCTGGTCGGGCGGCCTATCGCCAAAGTGGGTAACGAACCGGCAGTGACGAAAAAGCAGCAGCGAATTACGCTGGGGGATGGCATCGTACTGTCAGACACCCCGGGGTTTCTCTGGCCCCGTTTTGAGGATCAGAACAGCGGTTATCGACTAGCTGTTACAGGGGCGATTAAAAACACCGCCATTCAGTATGAAGATATTGCCCTCTACGCCGCTGACTTTTTACTTCAGGCCTATCCCCAGCGCTTGATTCAGCGCTATCGGCTCAACGAACTGCCTAAAGATGACATTGCCCTGCTGGAAGTCATTGGCAGCAAGCGAGGCGGTTTGCGCCCTGGCGGCGTGATAGACATGCACAAGGCATCGGAGGTGCTGTTACACGATCTTCGCGCCGGTTCGCTGGGAAGGGTCAGCATGGAGACACCGGAGATGATTAAAGCTGCATTGGCGCAAGCTGAAGCCGAAGCGGCTGCCCGGATCGACGCAACGGGTGGAGAATCACCCAAATAGCGCCGTCTTTCAGAATATCAACAAGTTATAACTTTCCCAATCCCGCTTTTTTGCGCGTGAATTGACAACCTCTCTTTTTGCGTCCAACCTGTCCCCGGAAAAGGTATATTCAATGTACTTTTTTGCACCTGAAAAGATCTATTTTTTATATTTGTAATTTTCAGGTGCTTTCGTCTCGTTAGGTGAAACAATCTATCAGGCGTTAGCGGCGGCGTGTTGGTATCTGTTCAGATGGGCGCGAGATATATCGTGCCATTTGAGCACAACAATCTGCCCGATGTTGGAAGCTCTGTCAGTACATTTATTGATATCTTCTCCTGGCTGGGGGGCCAGGTTATTTCGTACAGAGTGCAGGGGAAGGGAATGGTTAACGCCCCTCTGTCCACTCTGTATTTTGGGGGAGTGGTTTGTCTTGAAAGTATTTTCCGTGTTTCTGTTCCTTGTTCTGATTAATGTCAGCCAAAATGCATCAGCTCATCTGAAATGGTTTGCTGTTGATGGGCCAACCATCGACCTTGCCAGTTACTACTCATCCTATGGCAGTGAACTCGCCATTGGCATCTTTCTGCTGCTGCTCCTGATTGGGTTGGCGTTCTGGATGAACAGGCACCTGAGGTTTGAAATTCCGCCCCCGCCCATTCTGAAAAAATACATCCCGCGGCTCTTCTCTGTGCTGATCGGGCTCTCGCTGATCTACGCCTCGTATAACCAGTCGATTATCGCGGCGCACTACCTCGTTTCCAACCGAATATTGGTGCTACTGCAATACGCCCAGGCGGTGGTGGGTTTTATGCTCATATTGAATCTGTTCCCGAAGGCCGCCGCATGGGTGTTGATCTTCATCTACACCATACTGGCAACGCAATTCGGGGTGCTGGAGGTGCTGGATTACATCAACTTTATTGGCATTGCACTGTTTTTGGTGCTGTTTCACAGCTCGGAAGAGGACCGCAAAAAACTGGCGGTCCCGGCCATCCGAATTTTAACTGGCGCCACGCTGATTATTCTGGCCTTCTCGGAAAAACTGCTCAACCCGGATCTGGGGCTGCGTTTTCTGTCAGCAAACGAGTGGAATTTCATGCAGGCTTTCGGCATCTCGGGCTTCAGCAATGAGCTGTTTATTCTTTCCGCCGGGCTGGTGGAACTGTTGATCGGTGTGCTCTTTATTTTCGGCATACTCACCCGCATCAACACGCTGGTGCTGCTGGCCTTTATGGTGACCTCCAACATGACCTTTATGGTCCAGAACGCCCCCGGCGAAGCGCTGACGGAACTGGCCGGACACTTGCCAGTGTTGGCGATTGCACTGATTCTTCTGCTGTGCGGTGCCGGGCAGAAATGGAGGCTGAGATGAGCATAAAAAGCATTATGCGGCAGATAGCCAAACAGGCGGGGGCCGGCAAAGACCTCCTCTATCTCACCGTGGTGGTCTTTTTTGTCTATGCCAGCATGCCGGTGTCGACGATGGAAGGGGAGGGGCTGATTGACTACTTCTTTGGCCAGAAAAAAGTCGAAGAGGTGTACGGCCATGCGGATTGTCTGGATATCTATACCGGCTGTTTTATTGCCCTGACGGACCACAGCCATCTGACTGTCAAGATGCCCGCGCAGGTCTCTATCACCGAGCCGTTTGATGTCTCCGTGGGGCTCAACGGTGTACAAGCAGAGCGGGTGACCATCACCTTTGAAGGGGTGGATCACTCCCACGGGCTGCTGCCCCAGGTCATGAACGAAGTGACCGCCCAGTCTTTCAAGGCGGAAGGCATGCTGAGCTATTGCGGTTATAAAAAGATGGATTGGCAGGCACTGGTAACGGTGCACACTGATCGCACGATCTACAAAGCCTATTTTCCCTTTCAATCCATCGACCAGAGCGCTGACCGGGGCCGCCAGCTTGTTTCAGCGCATGGCCTGTCCGTTCGGATTGAATAGCATAGCCTGACGGCCTCAGCGCCTCACTCAGGAGACCCCGTCCGCTTGCGGTGGGTCTCCTGGTGCGTGGGGTCTCCCATCATTCATTTTCAGCCCCTTTTTCCATCTT
>JALTMR010000300.1 GCA_027001525.1 Gammaproteobacteria bacterium | reverse complement strand
ACCTTGTAGCCAAACAGAGCATCGCTCCACAGCAGCGGGCCAACGATATCTTTGGCGTAAGGGTCCAGCAACAGCTTTTTGGGGTTAAAACGATGACCATTGGCCGGATCGTAAGGACCGTAGACGCGATAACCGTAAATCGTTCCGGGACGCGCCTCCGGCAGGTAACAGTGCCAGACCTGATCCGTCTGCCAGCGCATCTCGATGGTCTGAAAAATTCGCTTGCCCCGGGCGTCGAACAGGCACAGCTCCACCTTCTCGGCGTGCTCAGAAAAGATGGCGAAGTTCACCCCCTCGCCCGTCCAGGTCGACCCTAACGGGTGGGGGTGGCCGGGCCAGACTGCATATTCACGAGTATCCATAAGGTTTTATTGCCCCAAAAACGTCAAAAGCCGCGCTCAAACCGAGCACGGCCCCAATGGATGGTACAGCCGCCTGGCGCTACCCCATTCGGTAAAGAAGGTGGCGCTAAGCGACCGGCGCGAGCACGATGCCCGCCAGTGGCGGCAAGGTTAACACGATCGAGTAGGGCTGATTCATCCACGGCTGATCCTCGGCCATTAACTGCACCCCGCCATTGCCGGTGTTACTGCCGCCATAGAGCTCCGCATCGGAATTAAAAACCTCCCTGTACTCCGCCAGCGTCGGCACACCAATACGATAACCGTGGCGCGGCAGGGGGGTGAAATTCACCAGAACCACCGCAACCTCATCACCCGCCTTGCGCATGTACGAGAGAACCGACTGATCGGCGTCGTGACAGTCGATCCACTCAAAGCCATGCCACTCAAACTCGTGCCGGTGCAGCGCCGGCGTGGTGCAGTAGAGTTTATTCAGGTCGGCCACGGCCCGTTTCATGCCCTGATGTAGAGGATAGTCCAAACAGAACCAGTCCAGCATCTGGGTGCTGTTCCATTCGTTGCCCTGGCCATACTCTGTTCCCATAAAGAGCAGTTTTTTGCCCGGATGGGTAAACATGTAGGTGTAGAGCAGACGCAGGTTGGCGTGCTGCTGCCACTCATCCCCCGGCATCTTGTGCAACATCGAACCCTTGCCGTGCACCACTTCATCGTGGGAGAAGGGCAGAATGAAGTTCTCTGAAAATGCGTACAACATGCTGAAAGTAAGCATGCCGTGGTGGTATTTGCGATGAATGGGGTCCTGCTCGATGTAACTCAGGGTGTCGTTCATCCAGCCCATGTTCCACTTCATATCGAAGCCCAGGCCGCCCACATGCACCGGCCGGCTGACCTGGGGCCACGAGGTGGACTCCTCCGCCATCATCAACACGCCTGGATGCTGGGTGTGCACCGCCACGTTCAACTCCCGCAAAAACTCGATGGCTTCGAGATTCTCGCGACCACCGTATCGATTCGGTATCCACTCCCCCGCCTCACGCGAATAGTCGAGGTAGAGCATCGAGGCCACGGCATCCACCCGCAAGCCATCAATGTGCATCTCCTCCACCCAGTACATGGCGCTGGAGAGGAGGAAGTTCTTCACCTCATTGCGGCCATAGTCGTAGATCAGTGTCGACCAGTCCTTGTGCTCGCCCTTGCGCGGATCGGCATGTTCGTACAGCGGCTCGCCATCAAACCTGGCCAGGCCGTGGGCATCTTTGGGAAAGTGGGCCGGTACCCAGTCGAGAAACACACCGATGCCATTTTGGTGGCAGTAATCGACAAAATAGCGAAAATCATCGGGCGAACCGTGGCGACTGGTGGGGGCGTAATAGCCCGTGCACTGATACCCCCAGGAGGGGTCGTAGGGGTGCTCGGTGATCGGCAACAGTTCAACGTAGTTAAACCCCATCTCTTTGACGTAGGCCACCAGGCGATGGGCCAGATCCCGGTAGTTCAGCAGCTCACCCTCGGGGCCATGCTGCCAGGAGCCCAGGTGCACCTCGTAGATCGACATGGGTGAGTGGCCCCAATCGCTCTGCCTGCGCACCTCAAGCCACGACTCATCATTCCAGCTGTATTCAGACTCGCTCACAATGGAAGCCGTCTTGGGGCGCTGTTCGAAATACTCGCCGTAGGGGTCTGATTTGAGTGAAATCACGCCATTGTCACGGTGGCGGATTTCGTATTTATAGATCGCCCCGGGAGCAAGATCGGGAATAAACAGCTCCCACACACCACTGCCACCACGCACCCGCATGGGGTGGCAGCGGCCATCCCAGAAATTAAAATCACCCACCACGCTGACGCGCTCGGCGTTGGGGGCCCAAACGGCGAACAGCACCCCGCCGACACCGTCCACCTCGTGAACGCGAGAACCCAGCATGCGGTAGGCATGCCAATGCTTGCCCTCACCGAACAGGTGGAGATCAAACTCTGATAACTGGGGGGGGAAACAGTAAGGATCGTGCAGCAGGTGCTCACGATGCTCATCATCGCGCCAGATCAGGCGATACCGCTCCGGCACCTCCTCAGGCTTGCCCTTCCAGACGAAAAAGTCGCTCCCTTCGAGGCGCGTCATAACGTGGTCGCCCTCGGCAATCGTCACCGCAGCGGCACGCGGCAAAAACACACGCACCGTCGCCTCGCCATCCACCACATGCCGCCCCAACAGGGCAAACGGATCGTGATGCCTGGCATCTGCGATTTTCTGAAATTCCGGTTCTAACTGGGTTGCCTTCATAGAGCACTACTCTCCTTACACCCGCCAGCTGTCAAAACAACTCGCTAAAAAAACTGCCGAACGACACCCGTACATTGTAGGCCTTTTCCGGCCTCAACAGCGCGTTCCGGATCAACTTGCCAACGGATGGCTCCCTACCCGCTGATAAAACGGGAAAAACTCACCACGGGCCTGAAACCCCACCCCTGACTCAACACGACCCGGGCCACTGCGGCATATAGCGTGTGCGCCTGATAGCCGTCTGCGTCAGCCCCATCACCACCATCAGCTGCGGCCAGGAGAGGCACGTAGTGCCTGTTCTCCCACGCCAGCCCTGACAGGGTTGCCTTGCCCCCCTCCAGCAGCTCGTCACCCACCCCCACCTGCCAGTCAAAATGCGCCTTTTGACACAGCGCACGTACCGTAGCGGCCTTCGGGTCGAACTCCAGGTGCAGGCTGACCAGCTCCGTCGTGCCGCGGCGGTGAAACGTTTCGCGCATCGCCTCAGAGATTTTCCAGCTGATGTTGATATCACCATTGGGCAGGCGCATGACCTCATACCCTTCACCCGCCAGCTCGTGCAGCGCATCGCGTAACACCTCCAGCGGCTGCGCCGGCGTGCCTTTGGCAGGTGTCCGCTTTGCCACCCAGCTGGCCAGACGGGAGATCGCCACCAACTGAAAAAAGAGGTAGCCGGCCAGCCAGGCCAGCCACTCAAACGGATTCTTCGTCGCCAGCACCGCGCCAAAGCCCGGGTCCGTGTTGTAGATCAACGCCGGCAGAGAGGCGAGTCGTTCCGCCGACGCCACTTCCGTATCGGCGATGATAAAAATCAGCACATCATCAACCGTGGTAATAACAACAAACTCACCGCTATCGGATTGAAAGCGGGTGGCCCAGAGGTCGGACATCAGCGCCTTGTGGGGAATCATTTCAATCAGGGTATTGGCCGCCGCCTGCGCCGCCTGCTCACTGGCAAAACGGGCAATCAGCGCGGAGCCACCGTCAGGGTAGACCGCCGCCGCCCCGGCCAGGCGCTCATCGAGATCATGCAATACGTTGAGCTGGTAGCTCTCGGCCCCGTCTCCCAGGGCCTGTTTCGGCGTAGCGAAAGCACCCTCGCGCACCTCCAGCAGGGCCGAGTTCAAACGCAGGGGCCGCTCTCCGGGAAACAGCACAATCAGTAGAGGTGCCGCCAAAGCCGCCGCCACGTAGATGATAAAAACAGTTAATCGCGCGCCTCGCGGCATGGGAAGTTCCTCTGCGTCTCAAAAGCAAATAAATTCAGGCGGCTAATGGTAACACTGCAAGGCAAATCAGCACTCGCCCCCAGCGTAACATCAGCCGTTTAAACGGAGGCTACTTCGATCGCGGTTTCGCCCGGGCGGTGGGCAGCGCCTGCCCGGGATCATCCGGCCAGAAGTGTTTGGGGTAGCGACCTTTCATCTCCTTTTTCACCTCGTGGTAGCTGCCCTGCCAGAATCCCGCCAGATCCTGCGTCACCTGTAGCGGCCTGCGTGCCGGTGACAGGAGATGCAACAACAACCTGACCCGCCCCCCGGCAATAGCCGGCGCCTCCTGTGCACCCAACATCTCCTGCAACCGCACAGCCAGCACGGGCGGTTGGCTGGCGTAGTCGATGGCAATGCGTGAGCCGCTCGGGACGCTGATATGGGTAGGCGCCAGCACCTCCAGCTGGCG
>JALTMR010000299.1 GCA_027001525.1 Gammaproteobacteria bacterium | reverse complement strand
GAGCTGCTGTTGCAGGGCGTTAACCTGGTGAAAAATAGCCCGCTGTTCGTTGAACTCGTGCGAGGGCGCAGGGATGGCCATGAGGCCGCGCAAAGTCAGGCGGGGAAGTTGGGCTACCTGCCTTGCCAGCTCAATGGTGGCGTTTATGGAGGCGCCTGATTTTGTCCGCTCGTCGCTGATGTTAACTTGCAGACAGACATTGAGCGGCGGCAGCGATGCAGGGCGTTGATCGTTAAGGCGCCGGGCAATTTTGAGGCGGTCCACGCTGTGGACCCACTGAAAATGGCGCGCGATCTCCTTGGTCTTGTTCGACTGAATAGCCCCGATGAAGTGCCACTCAACGGCATTGCGCTCCGGGTATTGAGCGATGGTGGTGATTTTTTCCACCGCCTCCTGAATGTAGTTTTCGCCAAAACGGTGCTGGCCGGCATCCATGGCGGCCAACACCGCTGCCGCCGGCCAGGTCTTGCTCACGGCCAGCAGTGACACCGCGCCGGCGGGGCGCTGGTATTTTTCCTCCGCCTGCCGGATGCGGCTGCGCACGGATGAGAGTCGTGTTTTAATATCGCTCATTGCGGTGACACCTGGCGTCTATTATTTGAGAAACGCCCATTTTAACAGGGCCGCTGGTGGGGTCGGAATTGAATCAAGCTGTGGTGGTTTGTGCCGCTAGTACAAGGCACTGGAAAAAATCACCCACCTCGTGCCCCGCTGGTGCCGGGGCAAGGAATCTACGAAGAGGAATTTGAGATGGATATCGCTGAGTTGCTGGCCTTTAGTGTCAAGAATGCTGCATCAGATTTGCATTTGTCGGCCGGTTTGCCGCCGATGATTCGTGTCGATGGGGATATTCGCCGGGTCAACGTGCCGCCGCTGGAGAACAAGGTGGTGCACGGCATGATGTACGACATCATGAACGACCGCCAGCGTAAAGACTTTGAGGAGTTCTACGAGACCGATTTTTCGTTTGAAATCCCCGGCCTGGCGCGTTTTCGCGTCAATGTGTTCAATCACAATCGCGGTGTGGCGGGGGTGTTTCGGACCATCCCCTCCAATATTCTGACGCTGGAGGAGCTGAAATGCCCACCCATCCTCAAGGATATTGCCGACAATCCGCGCGGTCTGGTGTTGGTCACCGGGCCAACCGGCTCTGGTAAATCGACCACCCTGGCGGCCATGATTGACTATAAAAACAGTACCGAATTTGGCCATATTCTGACCGTTGAAGACCCCATCGAATTTGTACACCAAAGCAAGAAGTGTCTGATCAATCAGCGCGAGGTACACCGCGACACACTCGGCTTTAACGAGTCACTGCGCTCGGCGCTGCGGGAGGATCCGGATATCATCCTCGTCGGTGAGATGCGTGACCCCGAGACCATTCGTCTGGCCCTGACGGCGGCAGAGACCGGCCACCTAGTGTTTGGTACGCTCCACACCAACTCGGCGGCCAAGACCATTGACCGGATTATCGATGTGTTTCCCGCAGCGGAGAAGGACATGGTGCGCTCTATGTTGTCAGAGTCGCTGCGTTCGGTTATCTCGCAGGCCCTGCTCAAGCGGGTGGGGGGTGGCCGGGTGGCAGCGCATGAAATTATGATCGGCACCCCGGCAATTCGTAACCTGATTCGGGAAAATAAAGTACCGCAGATGTACTCCGCCATCCAGACGGGACAGGGCGTGGGGATGCAGACGCTGGATCAGTGTCTGGTGGAGCTGGTGCGCCAGGGGGCGGTCACCAAACAAGATGCGCGCGCGCGCGCCATCAACAAGGATGCCTTTACCTGACAGCCCGTTACATCACACGGCCGCATACGTAACAATGCCAGTCAGGCGCTGACTGGCATTTTTTTGCTGGCCTTTTGGGGTGAGACCTTACTTCAGGGTGATGGGTGGCACAGGGGTGGTGCCCGCGCGTAGCGTGATTGACGGCCACCCCTTTGCTTCGGCGTGTTGCTGCAAGGTCTCATCGGCATCGACGGCCACCGGGTGGGTCACCTGCTCCAGAAGTGGCAGGTCGTTGTGGGAGTCGGAGTAGAACCAGCTGGAGGCGAGGTTGCCGCCCCGCTGCCGGAGCCAGTCACTCAGGCGTGCCACCTTGCCCTCTTTGAAGGAGGGCGTGCCGGCGACCTCGCCGGTGTAGGTGCCGTCGACCATTTCCGGCTCGGTGGCGATAATGTCATCTACCCCCAACAGTTGGGCGATAGGTTCGGTGACGAAACGGTTGGTGGCGGTGATAATCAGCAGGGTGTGCCCCTGCTCCCTGTGTTGCTGGAGCAGGTGGCGGGCTGCTGGCAGCATCATCGGGTCGATCTTCTCCGCCATAAATTGCTGTCGCAGGGCCAGCATGGTGTCGAGGCTGTTTTCTGCCAGAGGACGCAGCGAGAAGCGCAAAAACTCCTGAATATCCAGACAGCCGCGGCGATATTCGTCATAAAAACGCTGGTTTTCCCGTTCGTAGAATTCACCCTCTACCAGCCCCTTTTCAACGAGAAACTGCCCCCATGAGTAGTCGCTATCTCCCTCTATCAGGGTGTTGTCCAGGTCAAAAATCGCCAAATTCACGCCGTTTTCTCTCTCTGTCTTGTGATGGTGGCTGCAAGGATAGGGTGCTTTGCCAGCCACGTAAATCATGAACAAAGCGCTGGCTCCGCAGTCCAATTGCCATCAACAGAGGTTTTGTGGAACAATTGCCTCATTAACTAATTGAAAATTGGCGGACTGTAAGTGATTGATTCCGATGGATATAGGCCCAATGTCGGCATCATCCTGTGCAACGAGAAAGGCAAGCTTTTCTGGGCCCGCCGAATCGGGCAGGACGCATGGCAGTTTCCTCAGGGGGGCATTCGCACCAACGAAACCCCGCAAGAGGCCATGTACCGGGAGCTGGCTGAAGAGGTTGGGCTGGGGTGTGACGATGTTGAGATAGTGGCCAGCACGCCGGGCTGGCTGCGTTATCGTCTGCCCAAGCGTCTGGTGCGCCGTTACAGCAAGCCGGTCTGCATTGGCCAGAAGCAGGTCTGGTTTATGTTGCGGATGCTGGCCGATGAAAGCTCGGTGCGCTTCGACCTGTTCGATACCCCCGAGTTTGATGGCTGGCGCTGGGTCGATTACTGGCACCCGGTGGAGGAAGTCGTCCATTTCAAACGCGAGGTCTACACTCGCGCTCTCAACGAATTTGCCCCATTGCTGGGCTACGACAGGCAGGATCTCTCGTTGTCGCAACGTCGACTGGGGCGCTAGCTGTGTTAGCCACCCTGCGTCGCATTATCCAGGAAGTCAATCAGGCACACGATTTAACCCAGGCGCTCAATATCGTCGTCAGCCGTGTTAAAGAGAGCATGGGGACCGACGTCTGCTCCGTCTATCTTTGCGACGAGAGCGATAGCCATTTCCGTCTCATGGCCTCTGATGGCCTCAACCCTTCCGCTGTTGGCAAAGTTCGCCTGGCTTATGGTGAAGGCCTGGTCGGCGAGGTGGCCGAGCGGGCGGAGCCGGTTAATCTGGACAACGCCCCCAGCCATCCCCGTTTTCACTTTATCGAAGAGACGCGAGAGACCCCCTACCACGCCTTCCTTGGGGTGCCCATTATTCATCATCGCAAAGTACAGGGGGTGCTGATCGTCCAGCAGCGGGCCCAGCGCCTTTTTGGCGAGGACGAGACCGCTCTGCTCCTCACTATTGCCGCCCAGTTGTCGGGTGCGCTGGCGCATGCTGACCACAGTGGTGGCGGGGATGTGATTCACCCCCGGCGGCGCTTGAATGGTGGCCTGGTCTTGAGTGGCCTGGCAGGTGCCCCTGGCGTGACCCTGGGCCGCGCGCTGGTGGTCTACCCGCCTGCCGACCTTGATGCGGTGCCGGATCGAAAGGTTGGTGATGTTGAGGCCGAAGTAGCGATATTTCTCGAGGCGGTGGAGCTGGCCAAGGCCGATGTGAGAGGCATGCACGCTCGCCTTAGCGCGATCCTCAGCAGTGAAGACCAGGCGCTGTTTGATGCCTATCTGCAGATGCTGGGCAGCACCAGCATGGTGGATCAGGTGGTGAGCCGAATCCGCGAGGGGAGCTGGGCGTCCGGGGCGTTGCGCGATACCGTGGCGCAACATGTCGCCCTGTTTGAGGGTATGGATGATCCCTACATGCGTGAACGCGCCGATGATGTGCGGGATGTGGGGCGGCGTATTCTCAAGTGTTTGCAAAAGGGGCGAGACAAACCGCCACCCTATCCCGATCAGATGGTGCTGGTGGGGGAGGATATCACCGCCACCATGCTGGCCGAGGTGCCGGTTGAAAAGCTGGTGGGGGTGGTCTCCGCCAGAGGTTCCTCCTCCTCTCATGTAGCGATCCTGGCC
>JALTMR010000298.1 GCA_027001525.1 Gammaproteobacteria bacterium | reverse complement strand
AAGACTCCTCCTCTCTCTTCGGTTCAGGCTTTTCTCCCTGACCGAGAAGGTGGGTATACGAGTCATCAAGCGCCATCGCCTCTGCCTGTTTTTGCGCCGTTGTCTGCTGCTTTTTCCCGCTGCCGCTCTGCTTGCCTGACTCACTCTTGGCCGTCAGGTTTTTCTTTCTTGGCACTCGCCTAAGCGATGATTGAGGGGTGAGATTCAGGCTTCGCAACTTCTCCAGCTGTGCATCAAACTCCTTCAGGCGTGGGGTATAGTTTTTCCCCAGCCACTGCCCCTTGATTCGGTCTTTAATAAAAACGTAGAACAACCCCGCGTCGGCGGCCAGCACACCCTCAAGATGGCGACGAAACACCGCCATCATCAACGCCATCACCGCCAGTATTTCCAGGAACGTAATCCAGTAGGTGAACTGCCAATCAACACCAAAAACCTGCCACACAGTATCGGGGGCCCAATAGAAGAGCTGCCAGCGAGCACCCGCCACAGGGTAGCTCAGCGGCGACTGCCCACTGTTACGGCTGTCCCCCAGACTGACCAGCAACTTGTCTTCATTTTTGTTCAAGCGCTGGCGAAGCTCCAGCTTGGCACCCTTTGTCGCCAGCCGGCGCAGCTCGGTCAGGAGGGGCTGGTTATCAAAACTGACCAGCACATAACCGACAATTTTATCGTGCGCCCTAACGGCGCGGATAATATCAAAGTGGGCACCGCTACTGGCCGGCTGGTGTACTTCAACCAGCGGCTGACGGCCGGACTTTGCCTCCAGCACCATATCCAGCTCGGCATAGCTGAGCTGGGGGTATTGCCCCAGGCGACGCGACTCCATGCCGTCGACAATCAACAACACCCGGGGAGCGTCCAGCGCCTTGGCCAACTCCCGTTGTCGAGCCATGGCATCGGCAGCCGAACCCGATTGCAGCAGCTCGGCCAGGGCGTGATCCTGAGCGACTACCTCCACACTCCGAACGTAGCCGGAGAGCCAGGTATCCAGGTGCTGTGAAACCTGTTTGACGTAGGCGGCATCACTACTGCGCTGCTCTTCCCGCACCACGTCAAGCAACATCATGTAACCCACAGCCGCCAGACCAAAAAGCACCAGAGCAGCCAAGCTCCAGGCTTTCAGTACAATCGACAGCAGACTCGACTGCGCGGCCCTTGGGCCCTCATCATCTGCGCTATCTCTCTTATATTTGAACATTAGGAAGCGTTCTTACATTCTGAAATTCATGTGAATACCGTCCCTGTGGCACACCCAATTCAGTGATGGCCTTAGTGACGCCCTGTATGGCCGAAGCCTCCCTCTCCGCGATCGGAGGTGGTGAACTCGTCAACAATATCAAAACCGGCTTGAACAACAGGAACGATCACCATCTGAGCAATGCGCTCACCCGCCTTGATCGAGTAGGCCTCCTGACCACGATTCCAGCAGGAGACAAACAGCTGCCCCTGATAGTCCGAGTCGATCAGCCCCACCAGATTGCCCAACACAATGCCGTGCTTATGGCCAAGGCCGGAGCGAGGCAACAACACGGCGGCCAGGCCCGGATCCGCAATGTGGATAGCAATTCCCGTGGGAATCAACTCGCACTGCCCCGGCTCAAGCGACAGCATCCCATCAACACAAGCGCGAAGATCCATCCCTGCTGAACCATCAGTGGCATACGCCGGAAGAGGTATCTCGTGGCCGATGCGCTCATCCAGAATCTTCACCTCAATTTTTTGCATGATACCTCTCGATCACAATATCCATTAACTGCCGGGCCAGGCTCGACTTATCAGTCTGGGGCAAAACGACGCGACCATCACGCCAGATGACCGTCAGCGCGTTACAATCGGCATCAAAGCCACAGCCCACCTGCCCTACGCCGTTGGCGGCAATCATGTCCAAAGCTTTACGCTCCAGTTTGGCCCTGGCGTAGGCTTCAACGTCCTCAGTCTCGGCAGCGAAACCTACCGTGAAAGGCCCTTCTGGCCTTGCTGCCACTTCGGCCAAAATGTCTTTCGTTGGTTCCAGCGCCAGCGTGAGGGCTGCGTCACTCTTCTTTATCTTTTGCTCCGCCGCCGCAACGGGTCGATAGTCAGCCACTGCGGCCGTTGCGATAAACAGGTCACAATGGTCAACCACCTCAAGCACGGCCTGGTGCATCTGGTGCGCCGATTCTACATCAATTCGCTGCACCCCCTGAGGAGTCGGCAATATCGTCGGGCCCGAGACGAGCACCACCTTGGCACCGGCACGAGCCGCCGCTGCGGCCACGGCATAGCCCATTTTCCCGGAGCTGCGGTTGGTCAGGTAGCGCACAGGGTCTATCGCCTCGCGCGTCGGCCCGGCAGTCACTACCAAGGTCCGTCCCTGAAGCGGCCCCCTTTCCTGTGGCGACACCAGGGCATCCACCAGCTGATCCGGCTCCCACATGCGGCCGTAACCCACCTCTCCACACGCCTGCTCACCTTCCGCAGGGCCCAGCAGACGAATATTGCGCTGCCGCAGCAACTCGCAGTTATCCTGGGTCGCCGGGTTGGCCCACATCTGCTGATTCATCGCCGGGGCCAGTATCACAGGAGCATCGGTGGCAAGACAAACGGCGGCCAACAACTCATCAGCAAAACCATGGGCCAAACGAGCGATAAAATTTGCACTGGCGGGCGCCACAAGCAGTGTGTCAGCCCAACGAGCCAACTCGATATGCCCCATCGCCGCCTCAGCCTCGGGGTCCAGCAGCGTGGTGCAGACCCGGTGCCCTGAGAGCGCCTGCAACGTCAACGGCGTGATAAATTGCTGGGCTCCCGCACTCATCACCACCCGCACCTCGGCACCCTGCCGGCGCAGCCCTCTCACCAACTCGGCGCTCTTGTAGGCTGCGATACCGCCGCTGATCCCCACAAGCACTCTACGCCCCGTCAGGGGTAACGATGCTGGCACTCGGACTCCTTATATTGGTACTGATGACTGAAGAGGGATACGATACCACTTCCTGGGTTTGGAACAGAAACCCGGTAGCACATTATTAACCCCCAGGTGCTAGTGTGGTGTAACAGACAATACTAGAGCACCCGCTGCAGGCGGGCGGGGTAGGCTGAATTAATTGCGGACGTTGGGACAAGGAGGGTTCCATGGCAATCACTGACTGGCCAGAGGCCGAGCGACCACGCGAAAAACTGTTACAACGAGGCCCGGCAGCGCTTTCCGATGCAGAACTGCTCGCCATCTTCCTGCGCACCGGTACCGTCGGCAAAACCGCCGTAGATCTGGCCCGCGACCTGCTCAACGAGCACCACAGCCTTCGAGCCTTGCTGCAAGCTGACCACCGGCGCTTCTGCCAAAGCAAAGGGCTGGGTACGGCGAAGTATGTCCAACTCCAGGCCACTCTGGAGATGGCCCGGCGACACCTGGGCGAAAAAATTCAGCAAGGGGATGCCTTAACCAACCCGGCAGAGACCCGTCATTTCCTGCTGGCCAAGCTGCGCCATCAAACGCGGGAGGTGTTTGCCTGCCTTTTCCTCGACAACCACCATCGCGTCCTCGAATACGAGGAGCTGTTCTTTGGCACTATCAACGGCGCCAGCGTCCACCCTCGTGAGGTGCTCAAGCGCGCACTGCACCACAATGCCGCCGCACTGATTCTGGCCCACAACCATCCATCGGGCATTGCCGAACCCAGCACGGCAGACCAGCACATCACCCGGCAACTCAAGGACACCCTCGCGCTGATCGATGTCAGAGTGCTGGATCACTTCATCATTGGAGAGGGAGAAGTACTCTCTTTTGCGGAGAGGGGCCTGATCTGATTTGATGAAAAACTTGAAAGCCCCCGCCTGTTTCTGGTATAAATGCGCGCTTCCTGTGCCACAGGGGTGGCAGAAATAGAATTTCCGGAGACCAATCCAATGTCACGAGTATGTCAGGTAACGGGCAAAGGCCCTATGGTGGGGAACAACGTATCTCACGCCAACAACAAAACCAAACGCCGCTTTTTGCCCAACCTTCACACTCATCGTTTTTGGGTTGAGGAAGAGAAGCGATTTGTGAAACTGCGCGTCTCCTCCAAGGGCATGCGTATTATTGATAAGAAAGGCATCAAGATTGTTCTTGATGACATCCGCTCACGCGGCGAAAAAGTGTAAGGAGATAGATCATGCGGGAAAAAATCAGACTCGTTTCAAGCGCCGGCACTGGTCACTTCTACACCACAGACAAGAACAAGCGCACCATGCCCGAAAAGATGGCGATCAAAAAATTTGATCCCGTTGTGCGCAAGCATGTGATCTACAAAGAAGCCAAAATCAAGTAACTACACTTCTTTGAGACAACAAAAAACCCGCTCATAGCGGGTTTTTTGTTGTCTCAAGCCTAGGGA
>JALTMR010000297.1 GCA_027001525.1 Gammaproteobacteria bacterium | reverse complement strand
GTTCAGCCAACTCATCGGCGGTTTTGCGGCTGTTGTCGAAGCGGATCTGGTAGTCGGTCTCCGTGGTTTCCAGTGTGCCGGCGGGCAACTCCAGTGCCTGGGCGGCCACCAGGTTGGCAACGTCCTGCACGCTCAGCTGGTACTTCTGCTGGATGTCGGGGTGGACCAGGATCTGTAGCTGGTGGGTGGAAAATCCCGCCAGGGTGACGATGGGGATGGCCGGATCCGCCAGCAGCCGGTCGCGGTAGTACTCCGCCAGTGCCTTGAGTTCACTGGGGGTGAGCTTGTCAGCGGTGATGGCGACGTTGGCTACAAAGTTGGTGCGCCCCAGTTGGGTGATGATGGGGTCTTCGGTGTTGTCGGGAAAGTTCTGGATGCCGTCGATGGCGCTGTTGATGTCATCGGTGAAGGCGCGAAAATCCCCTGCCTCCTGCATCTCCAGGGTGAATATGGCGACATTCTCCCGCGCATCGCAGCGCTGCTCTTTGAGAAAGCTGATGCCGTCGGTGGCATCTTCCAACGGGTTGCAGATGCCATCCTCTACATCGGCGGGATTGGCCCCCGGGTAGGCGACGCTGACCTGCACCATGCTGGGTTTGAGCAGCGGGAAGGACTCTTTGTTGAGGTGGTTCAGGGAGACCAGCCCCAGGGCGATGATCGCCATCATCAGAATATTGCTGACGGTGGGGTGGGCGGTGAAATAGCGGATCATTGCTCACCGCCCGGGTTGCCCAGTGCCTGCTGTGCTAACGCCTGTTCGTATTCGCTGTTCAAAACGGGTTCTAGCGGTAGCCCCTCGATGATCGGGATGATGTCGGTGATGATGATGCGCTCCCCGGCCTCGATGCCGCCATCCACGATCACCAGCGGGCCCTGTTTATGGACGATATTGACGTTGCGAATGGTCAGGGTGTTGTCGGGAGTGGCGAGGTAGACGCGTCCCTGATGGATGGCTTTACGCGGCAACACCAGCGCCTTTCGCGGTGGGGCCAGCAGCTCGACGGCGGTGTACATCCCTTTGAGCAGCGGCGGGCGAATGCCGGGGATCACCTTTTCGTAGGGGTGTTCGACACGAATGGTGAGCCCAAGGGTGTCGCGCAGGGGGTCTATGGATTCGCTGATGCGCAGCAGTTTTCCCTGCCAGTGCGCCTGCGTTTGGCCAACCAGGTGAACCCGGGCTTGCAGCGCCATCTTGTCCAGTACCTGGTGCAGGCTGTTGGGGGCCTGCAGATTCATCGCGGTGGGGCCAAAGCCCAGCAGCAGGGGGCGGAACTGGTGGGTGGGCAGGCGTGCGTCTATCTCTACTGCCTCCGTGCCCAGCGCCTCGAACAGCAGGTTGCCGACACCAACAAACTCTCCCTCTTCGACATTGACACTGCCGATGCGGGCGTCAAACGGCAGGCGAATCTCAGTGCGCCCCAGGGTGTCCTGGCTCTGAGCCAGTTTGGTTTTTGACTGTTTGATCTGTGCCAGGATTGCTGCTTTGCGACTGGTGTAAGTGGCCAGTTTGCCTTGCAGATCCGCCACCTGTTGGCGCAGTTGCAGCACCTTCTGTTCCTCCGTATCGACGGTGGCTCGGGCGATCAGCTTTTCCTGCCAGACGGTCTCCAGTCGCGCCAGCTCCTTCTCTCCCACGAGCAGGTTCTTTTTGGCGATGTCGAGGGAGCGGCGGGTTGTCTCTTCCTCCACCTCCAATTGACGCAGGGAGGATTGACTGGCCGAAAGCCCGGCGGCGCTTTGATCCCGCGAGAACTCGAAGGTGGTGGGCTCGATACGCAGCACCAGCGTCCCCGCCGCCAGGCTGGCCCCCTTCTTCAGAGAGGGGTGGCGGTAGCTGATTTTGCCGCTGACCTCTGCCTTGGCCTTCAGCAGTACCGCCGGCGCCACATGGCCGTAAGCGACGGCGTGGGCGCGAAAGGGCAGGTAGTTGGCGCGAATGACCTCCACCGTTTTGGCGGGAAAGCCGGCTGTCTCGTGTTCCAGCGGCGGCTTTGACGTCACTTTGAAAATGACCAGGGCCAGTGCAAGTACGACGATCAGGGGCAGGATGTAGGCTTTCTGGAGCAATGTTTTCATCGGCGTCTCTCTGGCTGATTTATCTGTTTTCAATGCCGCGGCGGTAGATGGCAAACACACCAGGCACCTTGTTGCGTATGCCCTGGGTATCACCCCCCGCCAGCAACGACTGCATCACCAGCCCCTGGATGGTGCCGATGAACAACAAGCTGGCCGCCACAGTATCGATGTCAGGGGCAATTTCGCCGGCTGCCTTACCGTCCTCAATGAGCGTGGTCAGGCGCTCGCTGTATTTTTGCAGCAGGGTGCGGGCCATGCGCTTGGGGGCGCTCTCGTTGGTATGTTGCAGCTCGCCAAACAGCATGCGCGGCACACCGGGGTGGTCGCAGACAAAATCGATATGGGTCATAAACACCGCCTCCAGCGCCGCCAGTGGCGTGTCCGCCTGTTTCGCCGCCTTGTCGATGCGGGCCAGCAGCCGCTCTGCCACCCATGCCATCACGGCCTGCCAGATCGCCTCCTTGTTAGGGAAGTGGCGAAACAGCGCCCCCTGAGTGACCTCCATTCGCTTGGCGATGGCGGCGGTGGTGATATCGCCGGGGTTCTGCTCGGCAGCCAGCTTGATCACCGTTTTCACCGTCACATCGCGGCGCTCATCGGCAGAGAGGTATTTGTGTTTGGGTGCCATGGGGTTCCTGGAAGATAGTGAGTAATTACTATCTTTGTTGCTGGATGGCAGAAAGTCAATGCCGAATTGCTACTTAGCTTGAGTTTTGAGTGAGAAGGGGTTATTGCCACAAAATAGCGTGAATGGCGACCTGTCGATTGCGGGCTCGACCCAGGGGGGTCCAGTTGATGTCTGTGGGGGCTCGCTCGCCGTTGGCTGTTGTCACGAGCAGGTTGGAGTTTACGCCGTGGTAGAGCAGGTAGGAACGGACTCTGTCGGTGCGTCGATCGGCAAGCTTGTCGTTGTAACTCATGGTGGCGCGGCTATCGGTGAAGCCTTCGATTAAAACGCGCTTTATGTTGTGCTCATTTTTCTTCAGGTAGTCAACTGCAGCGTCCAGCGCCATGCGTGATTCGCGGCTCAGGGCGTACTGGTTGTGATCGAAATAGATAGGGTTCAATGAGATGTATTTGACTGCGCGGGGTTCGTCAGTGCTTACCTGGACTGATTTGTTCGGTGTGGGCAGGTCTGATGACCACAGGTCGGCAGATGAGTGTCTTGGGCCCAGCCCGGGTGTGCCGGTGGCCAGTACGGTGGCAGAAAATAGCCCGGTAAAGATTGCAATCAACAGGTTTTGTAGCGGCTTGTCTCTCATGTCAGGCGTGGTTTTCCGATGCTTTCATTTTGAATCCCTTTTCCTGATATCGGCGTTGATTCTGTGGGACTTGAGTGGCTGGTTTGGCACATTTTGGTGCTTGACGAAGAAGCCGGTATGATGCGCCCTTTCCGAATTTCAGAGGGTGTGATGGTGCAGCAGCATGACCAGATTCGCGCAGTGGCTTGGGGTGACGAGGGTTTAAGGCTTTTGGATCAACGCCTGCTGCCCAAGTTGGAGCAGTGGTTGGTCTTTAACGATGCCGAGGGTGTGGCACAGGCGATTCGCGACATGGTGGTACGCGGCGCGCCGGCTATCGGCATTAGTGCTGCGTTTGGTGTGGTACTGGCTGCGCGTGATGCGTTTGCGCGTTCGGGTGCGCGCTGGAAAGATGATATTGCTGCGGATTTGGATCTGTTGCGTCAGTCTCGCCCCACCGCCGTCAATCTTTTCTGGGCTCTCGATTACATGGGGGCCAGGATTGCTGAACTGGATGGCAGCGACCCTTTTAATGCTCTGGTGGCCGAAGCGCAGGCTATTCACGACGAAGATATTGAAGCCAACTACCGCATGGGTGAGCTGGGTGCGGCGCTGATTGAAGAAAAATGCGCGGTGCTGACCCACTGTAATGCCGGCGCGCTGGCCACGGGGGGGTATGGCACGGCGCTGGGGGTGATTCGTGCGGCCTACGGCTGTGGCAAAGTGGAGCGGGTTTTTGCCGATGAGACACGCCCCTGGTTGCAGGGCGCTCGCTTGACGGCCTGGGAGATGGTGCAGGAGGGGATTCCTGTGACCCTGATCGGCGAAGGGGCTGCGGCCACGGTGATGCAGCAGGGCAAGGTCAAGTGGGTCGTTGTCGGCTCGGATCGTATCGCGGCCAATGGCGATGTGGCCAACAAAATCGGCACTTATTCGCTGGCGGTGCTGGCTCGTCACCACGGAGTGAAGTTCATGGTGGTGGCACCCACCTCCACGGTGGATATGGATATTCAGTCAGGTGTGGACATCCCCATTGAAGAGCGCGCTCAGGAAGAG
>JALTMR010000296.1 GCA_027001525.1 Gammaproteobacteria bacterium | reverse complement strand
TTATTACCCACCCCATTCATGTCAGCTTTGATGTTAGTCTGCATTGCCAGCAACACCTGTAAATTATTATGTCTGCAGCTATAAAGTCTACCTGCTTTCCTGCGCCAACTGCCTAATATATTTTATTTTTTTGGCGACACTCCGGGCTCGCGGCAGCGGCAATAAAGCGTCAAACCGAAGGAAAAAGGGTGCCGCCAGACTGTCAGTAATTTGACCCAAACCTGATGCACTGCCACAAACATCACCCAACAGATTGTTTTATATAGATAAACCAAACCAAGTTCTTCCTGGCACAAAAATCGCTTGATCTCCCCACACAGGAGGTTTATCCCTATGACGACAGCAACAAAAAACGGTGGCCAGATACAGGACTCATCAGACTATAAGACGGGTAACCTGGCCCTCTCCACGCCCCTGTTCAGCGAAACTGAAAACAGTGATGAGGTGGCCAACGCCTTGCGCCTCTCCGGCGCATTGCAGACGAGCCTGGACCTGAACAAGATCATCGAAATTTTTGCGCTGGAAACCAACAAATTATTGCCTTTCGATCAGATCACCTTCCGCGCCGACGAACACAATATCGAGTGTTCCATGGGCCAACCGGCACGCCACCGCTGCACCTACCGCCTGGTGGTTGCCCGCGAGACGCTGGGAGAGCTGGTGCTGTCACGCAAGAAGAAATTTCTACCGCAGGAAACCCGGTTGATAGAGTCACTGCTTTGTGGCCTGGTCTACCCCATTCGCAATGCCCTCCTGTATAAACAGGCCATTGAAGCCGCCCACAAAGACACACTCACCGGCATCGGCAATCGCGCGGCGATGAATGACACCCTGGAACGGGAGCTGGATCTGGCCAAACGCCACGCCACCCCACTGACCCTGCTCACCCTCGACATTGACCACTTCAAACGCGTCAATGACACCTATGGTCATGCCATCGGAGACTGTGTTATCAAGGCGGTGGCCGAGGCGGCCATCCTGACCATTCGCCGTTCCGATATGATCTTCCGCTTTGGCGGCGAGGAGTTTGTTATCGTCCTCAGCAACACATCCATCGGCGGTGCCTCTTTGCTGGCCGAACGCCTGCGCAAACAGATTGCAGACACCACGATTATTTGCGACGGCAAGAGTCTCGGTGCAACGGCGAGTATCGGCATCGCCTCGCTACAGGAAAACGACACGCCCGAGCGCCTGTTCTGCCGCGCTGATGAGGCGCTCTACGAAGCCAAGGCGGCCGGGCGAAATTGCTGCCGACTTGCGACGGTCGATCAACCGGCTACGGTAGAAAACTAATTGTATTCAGGTAAAACTCCGCTACAGTGGACAACATCTTCAAGGACGACAGGAGTTTGACCATGTTGAACCTCGCCCGCCCCGGCGTCACCCTACTCTTCGCAGCCCTGCTGGCCGGGGCCCCGCTGGCCTTTGCGGAAACCGCCCCCCGGCACACCACCGCGGCAGTGTCTCCTGTCGGCAGCATGCCCGTGCGTGGCATGTCGATGGCCGAGGTAGAAGAACACTTCGGCAAACCCGTTAGAAAAACAGCCGCCGTAGGCAAGCCCCCCATCAGCCAGTGGCACTACGACGGTTTTGTGGTCTACTTCGAATACACCCACGTCATTCACGCCTTGGCGACCGACGATTAGATAGTATAATCCCGCCGCTTTATTGACTGCGGCAGCGCGCTATGACCCCTTCGACAAACAGCAGACGACTCTTGCCCGAATGGGCGCCCCAAAGTGGCGTCATGCTGACCTGGCCCCACCCTCACGGCGACTGGCAGCCCTGGCTCAGTCAGGTGGAGCCGGTATTTGCCAGCATTGCCTTTCATATCGCCGAAAGAGAGCTTTTGCTCATCAACTGTTATGACGAAAAACACCGCCGCCATGTGGAGACAACGCTGGCGCAGCGCGGCGTCAAGATGGCAAATCTTCGGCTGGTCATCGCCCCTTCGAACGACACCTGGGCCAGGGACCACGGGCCCATTACAGTCGAGGAGAATGGCCGGCCCCTCCTGCTCGATTTCACCTTCAATGGCTGGGGGGGGAAATACCCCAGCGAGCTGGACAACACGCTTAACCGGCGCCTGGCAGCACAAGGCGTGTTTGACGCCGGCGCGCTAAAGCAGGTCGATCTGGTACTGGAGGGGGGCAGCATCGAAACCGATGGTCAAGGCACTCTGCTCACCACCGAGGCGTGCCTGTTAACCCCCACACGCAACGGCCACCTCACCCAGGCGCAGATTGAAGAACAACTGGGTGATGCACTGGGGGTTCACCACTTTCTTTGGCTACAACATGGCTACCTGGCGGGCGACGACACCGACAGCCATATCGACACACTGGTACGGTTTTGCGACCCGGACACCCTCTGCTACGTCAGCTGCCACGAGAAGGAGGATGAACACTACGAAGAGCTGAAGGCGATGGAAAGCGAGCTTCGCGCTCTACGCAATCAACAGGGCCAGCCCTACCGCCTGGTGCCGCTGCCAATGCCCCAGCCAACACTCAGCGACCACGGCGAGCGGCTGCCCGCCACCTACGCCAATTTTCTGATCATCAATGGTGCGGTGCTGGTCCCCGTCTACGGGGACGAGGCTGACTCACTGGCGCTGGCACAGATCGCCCGCTGCTTTCCCCGGCATGAGATCATCGCCATCGATTGCCTGCCTCTGGTCATGCAGTACGGCAGCCTCCATTGCACCACCATGCAGCTTCCTCAAGGTATTCTGGAAAACCGATGACCCACAGCCTACTGACCGTTGCCCTGATTCAACGCGCCTGCGGTGCCGATATTCAAGCCAACCTCGATGCCAACCTCTCGGCCATCAAACAGGCGGCAGACCGGGGTGCGCGACTGATTCTGCTGCAAGAGCTGCACAACAGCCGCTACTTCTGCCAGACCGAAGATGTTGATCATTTCGATCTGGCCGAAGCGATCCCCGGCCCCAGCACCGGGGCGCTGGCAAAAGCGGCAAAAGCACACGGCGTAGTCATCGTCAGCTCACTGTTTGAACGCCGCGCCGCCGGGCTCTATCACAACACGGCGGTGGTCTTTGAGGCGGACGGCTCCATCGCCGGACGCTACCGCAAAATGCACATCCCGGACGACCCCGGTTTCTACGAAAAATTTTACTTCACTCCCGGCGATCTCGGTTTTAACCCCATCGACACCTCGGTGGGCAAACTCGGGGTGCTGATCTGCTGGGATCAGTGGTACCCCGAAGCGGCCCGCCTCATGGCGCTGGCCGGGGCCGAACTACTGCTCTACCCCACGGCCATCGGCTGGGACCCTCGCGACGAGGTGGCAGAACAGCAACGCCAGCGCGACGCCTGGCTCACCATCCAGCGGGCACACGCTGTCGCCAACGCCGTCCCGCTGCTGTCATGCAATCGCGTTGGCCACGAACATGATCCCTCGGCCCAAACCGACGGCATTCAGTTCTGGGGCAACAGTTTTGTCACCGGCCCCCAGGGGGAAATACTCGCCGAGGCCGGCACCGACGAGGATGAGATACTGCTCGCCGAGATCGACCTCGCCAACAGCGAAAAAGTGCGCCGCATCTGGCCCTATTTTCGTGACCGCCGCATTGACAGCTATCACGATTTAAGTCGACGTTATCGCGACTAGAGCGACAACAGGGCGGAAGGGACGAGCCACTTTCTTTTGTGTGATAATGAAACCATTGTCCACCACAAAAGAGCGGGGAATACGATGATCATCATCCTTAAAGCCGGTGTCGATAAAGCGGGCCCTGAGTGCAACGCCATCATGGACTACCTGGCGGACCAGTCCGGCATTCAGGTGCGGGTACACGAAGAGGAAGGCATCCACCAGACACTGACTGAACTCTATCTGATTGGTGACACGGCCAAACTCAACAAAGAGGAGATCGAGGTGTTTGCCGGCGTCGATCACGTCGTGCGCATCTCGGAGGAGTACCGCGTACTGGGACGCCACAAGGACGACCGCCGCTCGAGCCATTTCGAATACAACGGCGTCACCTTCAGCCAGAACAACCTCAACATTTTTGCCGGCCTCTGTGCCGTGGACAACCCCACCCATGTCGAGATAATGCTAAAAGCACTGCAAGCGCACGGCCAGGTCTGCGCCCGCATGGGAGCCTACAAGCCTCGCACCAACCCCTACGCCTTTCAGGGCCATGGCGACCAATGCCTGCACTACGTTTTCGAACTGGCGGGGAAGTATGGCATCAAGGTCATCGCCATGGAGGTGACTCACGAGAGCCATGTCGCCGAGATCAAACAGGCCCTGAAAGAGACGGGCAAGCCAACGGGGGTCATGCTGCAAATCGGAACACGCAACACCCAGAACTTCGAACTGCTTAAAGCCGTGGGTCGCCAAAAAGAGATGCCTGTGC
>JALTMR010000295.1 GCA_027001525.1 Gammaproteobacteria bacterium | reverse complement strand
GGCCTACCCCGGCGCGGCCACCATCGCCCGTCTGCAACACTACCTCAGCCTGCCGGACATCAGCGCCTTTACCCTGCTGTGCGGCAACCTGATTGAGGCACTGGAACAGAAGAACTACCGCGCCCGTGAGTTCGTCCCTTTTCAGAGCAACCTCGACCTGCTGGACAAACCGCAGCGCCACCTGATCGGCTCGCACTACGCCGACGGCGAAAAGAAAAAAACCCTGAAACCCTACTTCGAAGTGCTGGTGGTTCACCCCCAGGCGCAAGAGTACGCCCGCCTCTACCGCGACTCACTGGCCAACTTCATCACCTTTCAGGACAAGGCGCTCTACGACCTGGTCTTTGTCGACAACTACCACGACGCCATGATCGCCATCCTCTCCAACCCCATCATTCAGGCCTGCGTTTTTCTGCCCGAATTCAACATCCAAAGCAAAGAGAACGGGGCCTATGCCGAGCACTTTTCCCCCTTTCTCCAGGGCGTACCGGGGAACCGCGCAGACCTGACCGTCGCGCTGAAAAAACACATCGCCTCAGTGCGGCCGGATCTGGACCATTTTTTCATCACCAATGATTATGCCAATGAGGCGCAGATAAGCGCCTTTGACCGCATCATCTACCTCCAGAGCCCCAGCCTCTTCGCTGACATTCACCACCACATTCTGAGCGCCATCGAGCAGCGTTTCGGCACGCCGTTTTTTGATGCCCTGCGCGCCTACGCCGCCAAACCCAAAGGGGCCTTTCACGCCCTGCCTATCTCGCAAGGGCAATCGATACACGCCTCCTACTGGATCAACGACGTCGCCGACTTCTACGGCGAAGGCATCTTCAGCGCCGAGACCTCATCCACCCTCGGCGGGATGGACTCGATCATGGACCCCAAAGGCTCCATCTCCCAGGCCCAGACCAAGGCGGCCCGTCTGTTTCGCGCCCATCGCACTTTTTTTATTACCAACGGCACCACCACGGCCAACAAAATCGTCATGCAGGCCAACCTGCACCCGGACGACATCGTTCTGATTTCGTCGGACTGCCATAAATCGATCCCCTATTCGGTCCTGCTGTGCGGCGCCAAGCCCATCTTTCTCGAGACCTATCCGCTCAATCAGTACGACCTCTACGGCTGCGTCACACTCAAGCGCATCAAACAGGTGTTACTGGAACTCAAGCGCCAGGGCGAACTGCACCGGGTGAAGCAGATCACCCTCACCAACTCGACCTTTGACGGCATCATCTACGACGTCAAACGCTACATGATGGACATTCTCGCCATTAAGCCGGACATCATTTTTCACTGGGACGAAGCCTGGTTCTCATTCGCCTACTTCAGCCCCATCTATCACGGCAAAACCGCCATGAGCAGCGCCAATGCCCTCACCCTGATGCAAAAGGATGAAGGCTACCGCGCCGTCTACGAACGCTGGAAAATGACCGCCGATCTGGACGACCCGGAGTACCTCCTTAACCACGAGCTGTACCCGGACCCGGATCAGTTTGTCGTGCGCGCCTATGCAACCCAGTCCACCCATAAAACGCTGACGGCATTTCGCCAGGCCTCGATGCTGCACATTCACGACAGCCAGTTTTGTGAAGACGAGTTCTACGAAGCCTACCGCACCCACACCACCACCTCGCCCAACTACCAGATCATCGCCTCGCTCGACTTTGCCCGGCGACAGATGGCACTGGAGGGTTACGAGCTGGTCAAGCAATCGCTGCAACTGGCGCAGCAGCTGCGCCAGACCATCACCACATCGACGCTGCTGGGACGTTACTTTTCGGTGCTGGAAGAGGAGGCACTGATTCCGCCCGAGTATTTAAGCAACGCCGACAACTACCCCACCAGCGATCTGTACTACCCCGGCCTGTTTGGCAAATACCGCCAGCAATCGTTCTGCATCGACCCCACCAAGGTCACCATCGACATCAGCGCCACCGGCATCGATGGCCCCAATTTCCGCCAGATGCTGATGACCCAGTACGACATTCAGGTCAATAAAACATCGCACAACACCTTGCTGTTCATCATCAACATCGGCGTCAACGCGCGCAGCGTGCAGTACCTCATTGACGCCCTGCACCACATCGCCACCAAACTCAATCAGGCCGAGCGCCGGCAGGGCGGTGAGAAAAGTGAAAAATATGTGGCCAACCTGCCACTGACGCGCCACTACCACCCCCGCTTTATTGAGGTGAAATCGGCCAACAAGGGCGACTTCCAGGCCATCGACCTGCGTACCGCCTACTACGCCGGCCAGAAGGCGGAGAACGTCACCTACGCCACCCTCTCCACCGAACTGTTAAAGCAGGTGATGAACGACCAGACCCTGATCAGCGCCGGCTTTGTGACCCCCTACCCGCCCGGCTTTCCTATCATTGTGCCGGGGCAGCGCATTACCTACGATCTGTTGCGCTACCTTCAGAACATTCAAATCAAGGAGATTCACGGCTACCACGCGACCAAAGGCTTAAAGGTATTTACCGACCAATTTCTGCGGAGTTAGACATGCAAAACACCCCACTTCACAGCATCGAAGAGATCAAGGCCCACTTTCGACAACACGAGGAGGTGACCTACTTTATCAGCGCCACCAACTTCAATCTGATGGCCATCGCCGCCTGGGTAAGTCACTGGGTCAACGTCAACTTTATCGATTGCTATGACGGCAACAACGCCAGCGTTGTGGTGCCGGAGTACAGCGAAGTCCCCGTCTTCAAGGATATCGAATCGATCAACGCCTTTTTGCTCGGCAACAAAAAGATTGTGGAACAGATCAAGGCCTCGCAAACCGATGGCAAGCGAGTCAACGCCATGTTCCTCTTTTACGACGAGGCCCTGGAAGCGATGGTGGAGTCGCTGGGAATGACACTGATCATGCCCCCCAACAAACTCGTCAAACACATCGACAACAAAATTGTCACCACCGAGCTTGGCAACAGCGTCGACGTCCCCAGCGTTCCCAACGCCCTCACCCAGGTCAGCAGTTACAGCCAGCTCAAGGAGATCATGGAGAGCGCCGGCCTCGGTGACGACGTGGTGATTCAGACCGCCTACGGCGATTCGGGCAAGACCACCTTTTTTATCCATGACGAAACCAGTTACCAGCGCGTGGCCGACAAAATCGAGGCCGAGAAGCAGGTCAAGATCATGAAGCGCATCAACTGCCTGCAAGTGGCCATAGAGGCCTGCACCACACGCCAGGGCACCTACGTTGGCCCGATTCTGACGGAGATCATCGGCCAGCCCGAGCTGACCCCCTATCCCGGCGGCTGGTGTGGCAACGACATCAACCCCGGGCTGTTCCCCCCGCGGCTGCGCGAAACCATGGTGCGCTATACCGAATCACTGGGTAAGGCGCTCTACGAGAAAGGCTACCGGGGCTATTTCGAAGTGGACTATCTGATCGACACCGCAAATGAAGACGACATGACGGTCTATCTCGGCGAACTCAACCCCCGGGTCACCGGCATCAGCGCCCTGACCAACATGTCTGACTTCTGTCGCCAGACCATCCCGCTGTTTCTGTTTCACCTGCTGGAGTATGGCGACACGCCCTTTGATCTGGACCCCGCTCGTTACAACCGCCAGGTGCTCGACTTCGTCCACCCGGACTTTGGCCAGCTGGTGTTCAAATACACCGATGAGACGATGAAGATCGTCAGCGACATCCCCGCCACCGGCATCTACCGGCCAACGCCCGACGGGCTCAGCTTTCTTCGCTACGCTGACCACCCCAGCGCCCTGGCTGAAGGTGAGATCTTTCTGCTGCGGATTCTCAGCGCCGGTGAGTACGCCTACCTTGGGGCCGACATTCTGATCCTCTTCTCGCGCCAGCAACTTCAGGATGCGCACAACACACTCACCCCCGCTGCCCGCGCCTACATTGCTGCGGTGCATGACAACGTCAGCTACCGTGAACTCAGCGCCGAAGAACAGCAGCAGGTAGCACGTTACGCCAACCCCGCCAGTGCCAAACGCAGTGCGAGCTCAGAATGAAACACAGTAAACAGGTTCAATTCGTTGCCGAAGAGCGCCCCGCAGAGAAATGGCTGGCGCACTACCAGCTCACTCTCGACGACTACAAGGCGTGGTTTCTCAGCGAGGGAGAGTTCAATCGCCCCAGCTATCAGGCGTGTCATAACGCCATCAAGGAGTACATGCCGGAGTTTGAGCCCCTGTGGCAGGAGCTGGTCGCGCTGTGCGATGGCGATGACCTGGAGGCACGGCTGCTCAGCTTCTACTGCCCGGCCCCCTATGTACGGGGCTGCTCGCAGGCGGTGTGGAGCAAGTACAACCCGATTCTGGTCAGGAACTACGACTACGATCTGGCGCAGTGCGAAATGCGGGTGATGAAAAGCCGCTGGTTCGATACCGAAGTCATCGCCTCC
>JALTMR010000294.1 GCA_027001525.1 Gammaproteobacteria bacterium | reverse complement strand
CCGCGACGGCGCTACACTACCTGCAACACCACCCCGATCAGGCCAAACGACCGGCGCGTTTTGATGTCGTAGCCATCAGCATGCAACAGAATCAGGCTGACATTCAGTGGATCGAGAACGCGTTTTAGTCGCGTTCGGACACACCGTCAGTTAGCCACCGAACCGACCAGAGAAGGAATGTTTTATGGATCTTATCGCGCGTATTCAACACAGTTTTCAGGAAAGCGCGAACACTAAACTGCAGGCGGCGGAGCAGCTCTCCCCCGTCATTGCCGGTGCCGCCGAAGTGTTGGCCCAGAGCCTGCTTAACGGCCACAAAATTCTCGCTTGCGGCAATGGCGGCTCGGCGGCGGATGCGCAGCACTTCTCGTCCGAGCTGCTCAATCGCTACGAAATGGAGCGCCCCGGCCTGCCCGCCATCGCCCTGACCACCGACAGCTCAACCCTCACCTCCATCGCCAACGACTACTGCTATGAGGACATCTTTGCCAGGCAGATCCGAGCGCTGGGGCAGGCGGGAGACACCCTCATCGCCATCTCCACCAGCGGCCACTCGCCCAGCATCGTCGGTGCCGTCAACGCGGCGCAGGAGCGGGGCATGAGCACCATCGCCCTCACCGGCCGTAACGGCGGCGAGGTGGCGTCGCGACTGGCGACGGGAGATATCGAAGTGCGCGTCCCCTCGGACATCACCGCCCGAATCCAGGAAGTTCACCTGCTGGTGCTGCACTGCCTCTGCGACCTGATAGACCAGCAGATTTTTGGCCACAAGGATTAGCCATGTCACTACGAACCGTGTTGATCGCCCTGACCGCCGCCGCGCTGCTGGGCGGCTGCGCCACCCCCTCCCCTTTTGAGCCGCCCCTGAAAAAACCGCCCACGGCAGCGCAGCGGGCATCGACAGACAAAGCCATCGAACTGGCCATTGGCAAAGCGATCTACACCGACGAGCGGCTGCGCCACAAGGTCCACATCAACATCAACAGCCTCAACGGCATCGTCCTCCTCACCGGAGAGGCCCCCAGCGCCAGCTACAGAAGCCAGGCGGTGGAACATGCCCGCCGGGTAAAAAACGTCAAACGTATTCACAACGAGATTCTGGTCCGCGTTCCCAGCAGCCTCGCCTCCCGCACGCGGGACACCATCATTGCGGGCCGCACCCGGCTGGATTTACAGGCGGACGAACGCCTCAAGGGGCTGGACATTCGGGTGGTCGTTGAAAATCAGTCGGTCTACCTCATGGGCCGCGCCAGCCGGGCCGAGGCAGAGATCGCCACCAACATTGCCCGCCGCATCAAGGGAGTGAACGAGGTGGTCACCCTGTTCGACTATCAAAACTGAGATGGCGATCAACGAATCGATACGGCAACAGTTTCAGGCCATCGTCGGGGCCAACAACCTGCTCAGCGACGCCGCTGACTGCTGGCCCTACGGCTACGACAACTCCCGCCGCCACGCGCTACCCGAACTGGTCCTGTTTGCCACTGAGCATCAGCAGGTGGTAGAGATTGTAAAACGCTGCAACGAGCACAAGCTGCCGCTGGTGGCACGAGGCCGGGGGACGGGCACCACCGGGGCCACCGTGCCCACCCTGGGCGGCGTGGTGCTGACACTGGAGCGCATGAACCGCATCCTCGACATCGACGCCGCCAACCGCGTCATACGGGTGGAACCGGGCGTCACCAACCAGGCCATTCAGCAGGCGGCTGGCGAGCACGGCTTTTTCTGGCCGCCGGACCCCACCAGCGCGGCCTTTTGCTCCGTCGGCGGCAACCTCGCCTACAACTCCGCCGGCCCGCGTGCAGTCAAATACGGCACCCCGCGTGAGAACACCCTGGGGCTGCGCCTCGTCACCGGTGATGGCCGTGAGACCAGAACCGGGGTCTACACCACCAAGGGCGTCGTCGGCTACGACCTGACCCGCCTGCTCATCGGCTCCGAAGGCACGCTGGCCATCATCACCGAAGCGACGCTCAAACTCACCCCCCTGGCGGAGGAGAAACGCACCCTGCGGGCCGTCTACCGGGACATGAATAGCGCCGCCGAAGCCGTCTCCGCAATCATGGCGCAGCCGGTGATTCCCTGCGCCCTGGAGTTTATCGACGGCCAGGCCATAGAGATGGTGCGCAGCTACTCCCAGGCCCGGCTTCCCGAACAGGCCGGTGCAATGCTGATGATTGAGGTTGATGGCCCCAGCGCCGGGCTGGACCAGGCCACCGAGCAGGTCAAACAGGCCGCCCACAACGCCGGTGCACTCGACATCACCACCGCCAAAACCGCGGAGGAGGTGGCCAGGCTGTGGGAGACCCGCAAAGCGCTCTCGCCGGCGCTGCGCAACGTGGCTCCGAAGAAGATTAACGAAGACGTGGTGGTGCCGGTGTCAGAAATTCCCGCCCTGATCGAAGGGCTCAAACAGTTGAGCCGACAGCACGGCGTCAACATCGTCAGCTTTGGTCACGCCGGCAACGGTAACATCCACACCAACCTGCTGGTAAACCCGGACGATCCGGCGGAGATGGCCAGCGCCCACCGATGCCTGGATGACCTTTTCTCGCTGGTGCTTAAACTCAACGGCACCATTTCGGGCGAGCACGGCATCGGCCTGGAGAAACGTGATTTTGTGAACCGGGAGATCGACCCTGTCGCCCTCGACCTCATGCGCCGCATCAAACAGCAATTTGACCCCAACGACATCCTGAACAGCGACAAAGCGCTCCCCCCCGCCTGACAGCATCGGCGCAACGAAAAACCCCGGCGCGCAGCCGGGGCGATAATCAATTGTTTCGATGCCACAGACGCCTCAGCGCAGTGCGGCCCCCCACTCTGCCGAAATCACCTGCTGATCCCGCACGTAGTGAACCGCCGAACCCTGAATCACGGCCCGCTCGCCCCAGCCGCTCATGCCCCGGCCATCCGAGCCATCGGCCCCCACCACAACACCGCTATGGCGCAGCTCGGTGCCGATATCGAACAGATACAGGCCATCGTGCACCCACCGCGGCCAGCTGCGCTCAGCCGCAGGATCTACATCAGATTTATAGAGACTCAACGGGAAGGCAAAGCGATCGGCTTCACCTTCGTCACCGGCGAGATAGGCCAGGGCCAGATGGTCATAGAGCAGCGGCGTGTAGGTACCGCTGTCCCCCAGCACGAGTGAGTTAATCTCCCGCGGCTGCGTCATGTCAGAGACATCAAACAGCGATACCTTCACCCCCTGAAATCCCCCTGCACCAGCAGCATCCTGGCCGATACCGAGCAGGCGGTCCCGGCCTACGGGGTGGAGGTAACCCGAATAACCCGGCATCTCCAGCTCACCGGCGATTTTCGGATCACTGGCGTCGGAAAGATCCAGGACATAAAGCGGGTCGATATTTCTGAAGGTCACCAGATAGGCCTTGTCTCCCAGAAAACGCGACGCATAGAGCCGCTCCCCCGGTTTGCCAATCGCCGCCGGCCGCGCCTCGTTGGGCAGGCTGGCGTACTCACTCAGGCGCCTCTCCTTCTGCGCCAGCACCGTCAAACGGTGCTTGACCTTCTGACCAAAACCGCTGGAGGTCACGATGTAAAACAAGCCATCACGCTCCGCCATCATAAAAGAGGGGTGGCTCGAGCGAATGGTCCCGGGCACCGCACCGCTGGCCTCATAACGGGCCCCGTTGGGCATCAGGGCGAACTTGTGGATAAATGTCTGCTCTCGCGGGGCGCTCTCGGCCTGGATCTCCTCCAGCGTACCCACGGGGGTATAACCGTAATCGCTGCGCGTCAGGTAGAAGCTCTCGGTGGAGGCGTAGAAGCTGAAACTGTCGCCGCCATAGCAGACAGACTCCCGCTTCCGGGGTTCACGCACGTTGATGGCGGTCAGGGTGATCACCGATGGCGAATAGTGCCGACGCTGCGTCTCGGCCGGCAGAAAACAGTGCGTGGCGGACACCAGGTTCTCTGGCGCCCCGCCGTTGATGCTGATTTTTGGCAGCAGGCTGTCCACCGTGGCGGCCGCCAGCAACTCCTTGCGCTGGACTTCAGAGGTCTGGTAAGGCGTGTAGCCCGGAATGGAGGGCGTATGGCGGGTCACCAGATAGAGGGTGTCGCCAATGCGGCGGGAGGTCAGCAAATAGCCCTCGATATCAATGGAGTAGGCCTTTTCCACCTGGGCAGGGTCAGAGACATCATAGCCCCAGACATTGACGCTACCGCGCTGCCAGAACCAGGGATTACCCCAATCGCCCCACCCCCAGCCATTGCCGGCATCGCCGATGGCCACCAGCAGATCGCGGCGGTTTTCCTCACCTGCGGCCAGGTAGAGGCTGTTAAAGCGCCCCTTGCCTTCAGGAATTTCAATACGGCCAACCGGCTCGGAAAAAGCGGGGTCAGACTGTATTTTAAGAATACGAATAGTCGCGGGTCGC
>JALTMR010000293.1 GCA_027001525.1 Gammaproteobacteria bacterium | reverse complement strand
GGGCGGGACTACTATCTGCAAACGTCGCCGGAATTTGCCATGAAACGGCTGCTGGCGGCAGGAAGCGGGCCCATATATCAGATTTGCAAATCGTTCCGGAATGGTGAATTTGGCGCTCACCATCATCCCGAATTCACCATGCTTGAGTGGTATCAACCCGGCTACAACCACCATGATCTGATGGATGAGGTGGAGTCGCTGATCTGCGCCATACTGGGCTGTGGCGGGGCTCAGCGGGTGACCTACAAGGCCTTGTTTGAGTGCCACCTTGGGCTGGATCCGCACGGCTCAGGCATCGATGAGTTGCGCCAGTGCGCGACGTTTCACGGCATCGTTTTAGAGGGTCACGACGAAAATGATCGGGATACGTGGTTAGCCTTATTGTTGACCCATCTCATTGAGCCTAACTTAGGCGCGGAACAACCACTTTTTGTCTATGATTATCCTGCATCACAGGCGATGCTGGCGCGGCTGAGCGGCGGTACGCCTGCCGTCGCCGAGCGTTTCGAGCTTTATGTGGGGGGGGTTGAGCTGGCCAATGGTTTTCATGAATTGTGTGATGCCGGTGAACAGCGGCAGCGCTTCGAGAAGAATCAGCAGGCGAGGAGCGCAATGGGGTTGCCCGAGGTCCCTGTGGATGGTGCGTTGTTGGCAGCGCTGGACTCTGGTCTGCCGGACTGTGCTGGCGTGGCGCTGGGTGTCGACAGGTTGGTGATGCTGGCCATCGGCGCGGCAAGCCTGAGTGAGGTGGTGTCGTTTCCCATCGACAGGGCGTAGAGAAATGCGTCAAGATAGTTGACACTGCGTCAGCTGTTGGCGGTTGCCATCGTTGGCTGTGTTGTACCGTCAGTGTTGGTTTTTTCGCCAACCGTGTTGAAAAGATTCATTAAACTGCCCAAAGAAATGCAGTTGTTTTTCTGTTGGAACAAGCTTTGCTTTAAATAATAAAAAATAAGTTGTGCATAGGGATGAGGAAGATAGATGGGCGGGCCATCGACGACTACATGGATTTTGTATTTTAAACCATGAAAAAACCGATGTGGCGGTATGGGGGTATATATGGAGCGCCGATGGATGACTCGAACACCAGTGAAGTTCGCAGTGGATATCTGTTGTGAGGGTTACGAGCCAGCTAGCTGTCTAACCAGTGACATCAGCTTTGGCGGTGTCTTTCTGGAGTTGGGTCAAAATGTTTTTCCTGTCGATTCAACGATAGACCTGATATTTCACTGTGAATCGTTGGGGGGGGAGCGTGCCAGGCACAAGCTGCCCGCCAAGGTGGTTCGGGTGACCGACCAGGGAATGGGTGTGATGTTTCGTGATTTTGACGCAGCAGCCTTTCGTGCTCTGCGGGAGATATTTCGCACCAAGGACGAGTACGCAGCTTAGGGGCCTTTCGGACTTAGGAATAATCTCCCGCTCTCCTGTGGTGGCACTCGCCATCGCACGAACAGGCGTTGTGTTTAGCGCTGTTCAGGTGCGGGGGTGGGGCGTATTAGTTTTAGCTACGGGCGTTTTAACGGTTGTTCTGCGAATAGGCCAAGCTTTTGCCCCATTTGCACTGTTGTGTTTGCCTTGGCCTGGGCGTCCCAATTCATTTTGTTTTTTCCGAATAGCAAAATTACCGTTGATCCCATATTGAATCGTCCCATCTCTTCGCCCTTGCCGAGTGATACCTGGGGCAGGTGGGGGTCGCCGGCGTGGTTCCAGTGCTGAAACTTGCGGAACATATCGTCACCAAAATTTCCGCTCCAGACTGTCTCGATACCGGCAACAAAAATGGCAGCAACAAGAATAACTGCCATGGGCCCTATCTCTGTATCAAACACGGCAACCAGCCGCTCATTGCGCGCAAATAGCCCGGGAATGGCGCGGGTGGTTGCAGCGTTAACGCTGAAAAGACGGCCCGGGATGTAGATGACCTCCCTTAATTTTCCCGATAGCGGCATATGGATGCGATGATAATCCCGCGGGGAGAGGTAAATGGTCGCGAATTCTCCGCCATCGAACTCATCGTGAAGATGTTTATAGCCTCCCACCAGCGCTTCGAGACTGTAGTCATGCCCTTTCGCCTGAAATATTCGGCCATTGGAAATGTCGCCGAGCTGGCTGATGGCTCCATCTACCGGGCAGGCAATCTCGTTCTTCCCCTGGCACACCGGCCGGGCATCGGCGCGCAACGTGCGGGTAAAGAAGCTGTTGAAGTGGGGGTAGGCATTGATATCTTGCTCTGCCGCCAGACTCATATCGATATCAAAATGGCGAATAGCGGCCCGAATAAGTGCGTTTTTGACTGGCTTGGCTTGAATGCGCGTGGCCTTGTATATGGCCCGGGAAAGCACATGGTGGGGTAACGGGTATTGCCACAGGGCGTTCAGACGATCGGTGAATTTTTGAGTCATGGGATAAACTGCTTTGAATAAGGGCTGCGAAGTACTCGGAACGTGCTGATAGTGGCCGCGTATCGTACCGTAAAACAAGCTAACTCCATAACCCTGGTCAGGTGAATAGATATGAAGGATATCTCTGTTTTATCAGTAGAGGTCGGTGAGGCATTGAGCGAACGCGGCCTCATGCTGGCGACGGCAGAGTCGTGTACCGGCGGCTGGGTGGCTCAGGCCGTGACGAGCGTGACGGGAAGTTCGCGCTGGTTTGAACGGGGCTTTGTCACCTATGCCAACGTCGCCAAACAGGAGATGTTGGGGGTTGATGCCAAAACACTGGCTCGTTTTGGGGCTGTCAGTGAGGCGGTGGTGAGAGAGATGGCCGCAGGCGCAATCAGCCACAGCCATGCCGACATCGCCCTCTCCGTCAGCGGTATCGCTGGCCCCGGCGGCGGCAGCGAAGACAAACCCGTCGGCACGGTCTGGTTTGGCTGGGCGGTGAAGGAGGGCGAAACGAGTGCGCTGCGTTTGGCGCTTCACGGCGATCGCCAAACCATAAGGCGGCAGGCGGTTGGTGCTGCACTGGAGGGTGTATTGAAGCTAGTTAGCCATGGGTCTCTTTCTTGCGGCTAACCGCAGCAAAGCGGCATGTTGTGTTTTGCAATCTGTCGTCGTTTCCGTATTGCATTCCATGAGAATTCATCTTCACTATAGGAGGGTTATTTGGCGGCTGCGTGCTTCAGCTTGCGAAAGCCAAAAATTGGTAGCAGGGAAAATGTCCCGGGGTCTGGTGAAAGGGTAAATTTGGGGGAACTTCAGCTCAAGTGGTGTGACGGCTGGAGGATAAATGGAAGGTGTGTTTCGAATGGATTGTCATGAGCTTCGTTTCACAGTGGCAGCGCCTGATCCGCGCGTGCTTTCTGGTCATATTGGATCTGTCTTTAACTCTCAAAAAGTAAAATCACTACGTTGGATGACGCTGGCGGAACTTTCAGTTTCTCACCTGGCGGAGGAGGAGATCGTTGTCGTTGAAGCGGGTGCTGAATCCTTAGACGCTGACAGGGCTGCGCTCATGGCCGCAGCACAAAAACATTTGGTGTTGTATCTGGCACCCAAAGAAGCGATGGCTGAATCAACAGCAGTGGCTAAACACTGTACGGAGGTGATGGCCTGGCCTGGTTCGTTGCTGGAGTTCGAGTCTAAGTTGCGGCGGCTGATCTGCCGGGCCAACAAAGGGCACAGCCTGGAGAGCGCGTTGATGCTCAAGGTGAACCTGGTGGGGGAGTCTGCCGTATTCCAGAAAGTGCTGAGCAATATCGGTAAATACTCCAAATGCGATGCCCCCGTTCTGATTGCCGGAGAGACCGGTACAGGCAAGGAGAAAATTGCCCGGGCCATTCACTACATGGGCGTCTCGGACAATCAACCCTTTGTTGCCGTCAACTGCGGCGCCATCCCGGATAGCCTGGTGGAAAACGAGCTGTTCGGGCATGTTCGAGGGGCGTACACCGATGCCCGGCAGGCCCAGGCCGGTCTGGTTGAGCAGGCCGAGGGAGGCACCCTGTTTCTGGATGAGATTGAAGCACTGAGCCCCAAGGGGCAGGTGGCCCTGCTGCGTTTTTTGCAGGACTACGAATATCGGCCGTTGGGCTCCCAGCAAACCCGGCAGGCTACCTTGCGCTTGATTACCGCGACCAACGAACCGCTCGATGCTTTAGTCGCCCAAGGCTGTTTTCGAAAGGACCTCTCTACTACCGCATCAACATCCTCTCCTTGCACCTGCCGCCGCTGCGTGAGCGGGGCGATGATGTGGTGATGCTGGCTGAATATTTTGTCGACAAGTATCGCGAGGTCTATCAGCAGTACGACAAATACCTGGATTCCGAAACGCTGGCATGGATGCGTCGCCATCAATGGCCGGGCAATGTGCGTGAACTGGAGAGCCTGATTCTGCGCGAATTTCTGCTTGCCGAGTCAGCCTGTATCTCCATCTCGGCCTACACGGGGGCGGCAGGCGAACGTCGTCAAAATACCTTT
>JALTMR010000292.1 GCA_027001525.1 Gammaproteobacteria bacterium | reverse complement strand
CGTGATCAACATTGTCACCCGGGAGGCGGTGCTGGATCAGGGCAGCTCCGTGCGCGTGACGGTGGGAGATAACGGTGTCAGAGAGGCCGCGCTACGGCACGGGGGGCAGTGGCGCCAGCTTGATTATCGTCTGACGGTTGCCCTTTCCGAGGATGACGGCCTGATGCAGCGTTACGATTCAAAACGGACGCGGCTGCTCAATTTTCGGGGCGATTACCAGCTTGGTTTGCAGGATGAGATCAGCTTTCTGGTCGGCATCTCCGACGGTCAGCGTGAAGCGGAGACACCGGCATCGGAACTGCTTCTGCCAAGAGAAAGGGGGCGCAGCAGCGCTTTTGAGCAGATCAGTTGGCAGCGCAGCTTCGACATCGATAATGTGCTCTCCATACGTTTTACTCGCTCGGAACATCGCAATGATGAAACCGCTTTCATCGAGCTGGATGATCGCTTCGCGCGGCCTTATGTCGCTCTCGATTACGATATGCAGAGTTCCCGTCGCGATCTTGAACTGGAGCATCGGTTCTCTCCGCTGGAGAGCCTGCGAGTCGTCTGGGGGCTGGGCTATCGACAAGACCGCGTCGAGGCTCCAGGGCTGTTTGATCGCGAGGGGGTGATAACCAACCCGACCCGTTTTCTCTTCACCAGTGTGGAGTGGCAGGTTCTGCCCCAATGGACGCTGAATGCGGGCTTTTTGATGGAAGACAATGGTCTTGTCGAAGCGGATACCTCACCCCGGTTAGGTGTTAGCTACCGCGTCCGTCCCCACCACTCAATACGCGTTGTCATGGCGCGGGCAGACCGCGTCCCCACCCTGATTGAGGACGCCATCAATCAGTGGACCCGTGCGCCCACTGTCATCCCCGGCGTTGTTGTGGCAGCGCACTCGCTGGCGGGGAATCCGGCGTTGCGTTCAGAGCATATTGTCTCTACCGAGATCGGTTATAACGGCAGTTTTTATCAGCGTAGCCTGGTGGTGGATGCCCGCTTGTTTCGTGAAGAGCTCAGTGATCTGATTTCACTGGTGCGAGAGGCCAGTCCGGCAGACAACTGGGACGGTAAGGTCGATCGCTTTCAGAATCTCGACGACGCCACCGCGCGTGGGGTTGAGGCGGAGGTGAGTCTTCATGCCAGCGCCGTGACCTGGGTGAAGCTTGCCTACGCCTATACCGATATCGACAGCAGTGACCGTGGAGTGAAAATCCGCTACGAGGGGAGTGCGCCGCGCCACAATCTCTCCATTATCGCTGCCACTGAGCTGGGGAGGGCGACGCAGGCATCGGCGGCCTTTTCCTTCTATGACAACAAGATGAAAGGGTGGGAGAAGAATGAGTACCGGGAGCCGGTCAGGCGTCTCGATCTGCGCCTGGCGCGCCGCCTCGAATATGATGTATTTGATATGGAGCTGACGCTAGCCCTGCGCAATGTGCTGGGTCGGTATGAAGCCATTCAATTGCTGCGCCCAAAAGAGGGTGGAAGCTTGATCAATGAGGTGGGTACCAGTGCCTATCTCAGTGCCCGGGTGATGTTGCGCTGATGGCTTTGGCGTTCATGATGCGGGCGAAGGATCCGGTCTCCCGGGGCATTGGCTGGTGAGTCGGCTCGTGCGCCATTTTTTTCGTCCGCTGGCCCTGTTGGTCTGTGTCGCTTTTGCGCCAACCGTCGATGCCCGTGCGCTGGTGGTGATCAGCGAGGCCAATGCGATGTACTACCGCTTTGTGTCAGCGCTGGGGGATGCACTGGTGGTGCCCGGAGGCATCAATGTCCGCACTGCGCTACAGCAGTCCCGCATGGCGCAGCTGGGGGATTTTGATGTGCTGGTGGTGGTGGGGGTTCGCGCGGCGAAGGCGGTGGCGAAATACCGGAAAACGCCGCCCAGGGTGCTCTACGCCATGATTCCCCAACGCAGTTACGCCTGGTTGGAGCGCCACGCGCAGCTGCTCTCTCCGCCGCAGCTTCAGGTGCTGTATCTCAACCAACCGCCGCAGCGCTATCTTCACCTCTGTCAGGCGCTCCTGGTGGCGGGATCCACGGTGGGCATTGTTTACAGCGAGTTATCAAAAAAACTGGCACTGGCTATCTCCCGTCTGGCGGAGGCAACGTCGCTGCGCGTCACCCTGGAGGCGGTGGCCGAGGGAGAAAAGATGATTCCTCATGTCAAGGCGGTACTGCGGCGCAGCGACGCCCTGCTGGTGCTGCCCGATGCGAAAATCTACAACGAACGGACGATTAAAGCCGTGCTGCTCAACGCTTTTCGGGCAGATAAACCGCTGCTGAGCTACTCGGCGAGTTTGACTCGCTCCGGTGGATTGGCTGCGGTTGTGGTGGGGCCGGAAGAAATGGGCCGCCAGGCGGGGGAGATTCTGACATGTATGCTGGCAAAGTGCGATACTGTCGCCGTTGAACAACATTGGCCGCACTATTTTAACGTTATCGTAAATAGAGCGATCGCCAAGCGCATAGGGATAGGCGTGCCTGCAGAGGCTGACCTGCTTGATCAAATAAAAAAGATGGAACAGATGGTAGGCGATGAATAACTGGAGTATCAGAGCAAGAGTGCTCACCCTGGCATTGGTGCCCCTGCTGATTGCGGTGATCACGCTGTCGGTGGTCTACATCAGCGCGCGCGTAGGAGAGATTGAACACTCTCTTGACAGTCGTGGTCAGGCGATGATCAATCAGTTGGCCCCGGCCTGTGAATACGGCATTTTTGCCGAAGACAAGCCTGCCCTTCAGCGTCTGATCAGCGGCGCATTGCAGGAAGAGGATGTTGTCTCTGCCACGGTCTACGACGCCGACGGCAAGGCCCTGGTCAGTCTGGCCGGTGCCAATGCTGGCTCGCACCAGGTGGCTGTCTTCTCCAAGCCCGTCTATCTCTCCAGCATCGGTTTCGAGAGCCTGCGGGATTTTGTGGCCAGCGAAGATGCGGCGCAACGAAACCCGAAAGAGAATGCCTACATTGGCCGCGTTGAACTGACCCTGAGCACGGAGGCGATGATGCAGCACCAGCGCGACGTGATCTTCACCGGCGTCGCCATTGCCACTTTTTTGCTGATTGCCACGCTGTTGATCGCCCGTTACATCGCCCGTGGCATTACCTACCCCATCACCCACCTGACCCATGCCGTGAACAACATCAGTGATGGGCGTCTCGACTATCGCGTTGGCGTACGTTCCGGTGGTGAGCTGGGCGCACTGGAGGCCGGCATCAACGCCATGGTCTCCAGTCTGGAAGAGGCGGAGAAGGAGAACCAGCAGCGCTACCAGACCCTGTTTAATTTCTCTGGCGATGCCGTTTTTCTGCTGTTTGAAGGGCAGATTGTGGATTGTAACGCCCAGGCGCTCAGGCTTTTTGGTCTGGGGTATGGCGAGCTGGCCGGGCAGCAGCTCTCCACCTTCTTGCAGAGTGCGGAGGAGGGCGAAGAGGAGCTGCGAAAATTGCTGGACCAGAAATCGCCCCAGTGCGTGCATGACGATGTGGACATGTACGAGGTGGTCTTTCTCAACGGCTACAAGGAAGCTGTCGATGCCGAGGTGTGCGCGGTGCCGACAGAAATCTACAAGCAAAAGCATTTGCTGGTGCTGGCACGGGATATCACCGAGCGCAAAAAGGCGCAGCAAAAGCTCGAACGCCAGGCCAATTATGACGCCGTGACCGGGCTGCCCAATCGAATTCTGGCGCAGGATCGCCTGATGCAGGCCATGAAATCTGCCCGCCGCAAGGAGGTCAGTGTCGGCGTTATGTTTATCGACATCGACCGCTTTAAAAACGTGAACGACACCATGGGGCACGCTGTCGGTGACCTGTTGTTGATCGAGATCGCCCAGCGTCTGCGTAAAGTGGTGCGCGATGTGGATACCGTTGCTCGCCTGGGGGGGGATGAGTTTCTTATCGTCCTGAAGGAGATCTCAGTGGCAGACGATGCCGAGCAGGTGGCGAAAAAAGTGATCGGTGCCATGAACGAGGCGTTTGTGCTGGAGGGCAAGGAGGTCTACCTCGGGGCCAGCATCGGTATCACTCTTTTTCCCCAGGACGGAGATGATCACCACGAGTTGCTGCGCAACTCCGATGCCGCCATGTATAAATCCAAAAATGAGGGGCGCAATACCTACCGCTTTTTCACCTCGGACATCGGCAGTCAGGCCAGCTACTACATGGAGATGGAGACCCACCTGCGACGGGTGATCGCCAGGGGTGAACTCTCCGTGCACTACCAGCCGCAGATCGATATTGCCAGCAACAAAATGGTGGGGGCAGAGGCGCTGCTGCGCTGGAACAGCCCGGTGCTGGGTGAGGTGGATGTTGAGCGCTTCATCCCGGTGGCTGAGGACACCGGCCTCATTGTGGAGATCGGTGCCTGGGTTCTGGCGCGCGTTTGCGAGGATCTGACCGAGTGGCAGATGCGCGGTCTGCCCCAGGTGCGGGTGGCTGTGAATATC
>JALTMR010000291.1 GCA_027001525.1 Gammaproteobacteria bacterium | reverse complement strand
CCAGTACGCCTACATCGGCAACGTCAGCCTGGCCAGATCCCGCAACGCCCAGGAAGCGAGCGACCAGTACGCCGCGCTGATCAAAGAGGTGGAGGCCGAGCTGAAGCAGCTTCTGTGGGAACACAAATCGCAGTTTGATGCTCGCATCCACTACAAAACACAGCTCAAAAACGTGGCCGAAAACCAGACACCGGCATCCGTGCTGAGCGATATTTTTCGCGGCCGGACAGCCTTTGTCATTGGCGCCGGACCATCGCTGGATACCCTGATGCCTCTGCTGAAAAAACACCGGGATGATGCCGTGGTCATCGCCGTGTCACGCACCTCATCCACACTTATCAACGCCGGCGTCAGGCCTGACATTATCGTCACCGCAGACCCTCAGGCCCTGAGCTTCACCGTGGCCCACGACACGTTGCGGTTTGGCCGGCAGACCCTGCTCGTCAATGCCAACAGCGCCTCGCCACTGATCGTTGGCCAATGGCAGGGCCCCTCGGTCTACCTCAACGCCGCCCTCCCCTGGCAGGACAGAAATCAGGACAACAACCTCGGCGTACACCCCCCCACGGTCACCAACACGGCGCTGCATCTGGCGCTTGAAATGGGTGTCTCGGAAATCGTCCTGTTTGGCGTTGATCTGTGTTTCAGCCAGGAGGGGCACAGCTACGCCACGGGCAACATAGAGCGGGATAAGGGCGCGATGGCCGCCCACATTGATCACACCATCAAGACCAACGATGGCCACAGCGCAGAGACCAACAGCGGCTACTACAGCGCCATTCAGTCGTTCTCTGATCAGGCAAAACGGGCCAAAGCCGCAGGGTGCCGTGTCATCAACCCCTCACCCTCATCGGCTTACATCAAACATGTCGACTACGTGCCCGAGCAGAATATCGACATCATCTCCCCCCTCGTCGGCAAGGCCTGGGAGATCATTCAACATCAACTACCGCCGCAATCGGGCGAGAACAGAGAGCGCGGTTACCTCCACATGCTGACGCAGCTGGACCACGCCACGCTAAAGCTGAAAAAGATAAAACGCCTGGCGGCCAAGGCCTTGCGGGTTAACCAGCGACTGGCCAATGACGATGGCCGCACCATCTGTCCAAAACAGAAATCGACCATGGACAAGATCGAGCGGGTGATCCAGCGCAGATACGCCGAACTCGACGCCACCATCAAGCTCTTCAACGGCGAGAAATTTGGCAAATCCCTCTCGGTCAAAGAGGCGGAGGAGCTGACGCTGGACGATGTCATTCAACAGGGTGACCGTTACTACCGCTCATACATCGACGGCCTGGATGAGTTACTGGGCTACATCCACCGCTCCATCCAACGCGTCAAAAACCGCCTCGAAGAGGAGGCGGAAACCCCCGACATCGACCTGCTGCTGGCGCAGTGGTCTGCCGACTCACAGCCGGCCCGGTCAACCATCTGGCGGCTCCGCCACCCGGACACATTCAACGCCCTGTCAGAAGAGGATAAAAACAAACTGCAGCAACTGGAAACGGCGGCCCAGGCCCAGGCGTCTCACCAGAAAAGCATCTACGGCAACTACGCCAACGAGGAGGCACTGCGCTCGTCTATTCTGGGCAGCGTACTTGACCGGGCCATTGAGCACTTTGAACGTCAGGACAGTGAATCGCTCCAACGCCTCAACACCGGGCTAAGCAACCGGGATGAACAGGGCTCTGCCCAGCTCTCAACCCTGGTCACCGGTTTCATCGCCGAACTGGCCCACCAGCCGGCGCAGGCACTGGCGCACTACCACTCCCTTGGCGCAAACACGCCCTGGACACTGCGCCAGATCGCCCTGGAGCGGGCACTTCAAATTCTGATGGCGCGCGAGGATTACCACGCGGCCCTTGAGACCCTCGACACGCTACAGCAGAGGATCCCCAGCTACACCCCTTTTTACGCCAATCTGCTGGAGATCACCGGGGAGATAAAAAAAGCGGCTGATGTCTATTCGGGCTACCTCTCCAGCGCCACCGACGACACCAACACCATGGAGGCTTTCGGCCTGTTTCTGGCCCGCCACGGTGCCACCGAGGGTGCGGAGGTGATTCTTGAGCAGCTGGCCAATATCGACCCCGGCCACGCCGGGAACCAGTCGATCCGGGAGGCGATCAACAAAACGTCTGCGCTGTCCCGGGCGGGCTGAAGACAGAGCCAAAACGGGTCTGAGGCAACTTGTACTCCAGAATGTCCGCCAGAAAGAGATAATCCTGACGCGACTGGGCCTGAAAGATGTCATCAATCAGCTGCGCCTCGGCCGGCCCCATGGGGAGCGTGCCGCTCTCCATAACGGATGCCACGCGGTCGATAAACTCCACCATCATGCTATTGGCCTGGCCATCCAGCCCCAGGCGAAACGCCCTGATGGTCTGGGCCCACAAGGCGTGATCCTGATTTTGCGACGTATTACCCATCCTCTCCTCCTGTTTCATCCAGATAACGAGCCCCCTCGATCTTTGCCCCGCGGCGGCTCAGGTTAAACACCTCAACGCCATCACACCCCCTCAGGTAGCGCTCCAGATCGCGCAGATAGCCCCGCAGATTTTTTGTCGTCGAGTTCTTCTCCCCCATGCCATTGACCAGCCACTCCTTCGCCTTATAGCGCGCGGTGGGCATGGCGTAGACGGCATTTTCAACATGAGACATTCCCTCGGGGTAAGAAAAATCGGCTCCCGCCAGCAGCACTTTCCCAAACCCCATTTTCACCACCAGGTCCATCGCACAGTGGATCACGCTGCCCGCCGAAAAAAGCCGGCTGTGGCTCACCCGCCTGGACAGATCACGGTAGATCGGGCTGTCCGAATAGGCCACATACCGCCTGCCCGGCCACGCCGCCAGCACCCGCTGGTGGACGACGGGAAAGTAGACCAGCGGGGTATCCTCAAATAGCGACAGATCCACCTCGAACAGGTGGTATACCTCCGGCAGACTGTCGACAGTCACCACCAGATCCGGCCTGATGCCTGCCAGCACCAGCGGCCTGAGCGCAGCGTCCAGCGCCACCACGACGCCGCCCTGGCGCTGAAACTGTTTGATGTCGTCGTAGTGATCCGCCAGGGTCGGGCCGGCCGCCGCGATCAGGGCCGCCCCGTCACGCTGAGGGGAAAACAGCGCCGAGACGTCCGCATCCCCGGCCACACGCGAAGCGTTCTCTTCAAGCTGCTGACGCGCCGTTTCGTTGGCCAGAAAGCGCTCGTTGAGGTAGAGCGTATCCAGCTCCAGCACCACACAATCTCGAAGGCTGGCCGCTGCGTCTTCCGCCAGTTTCAGGCAGGCTGGCGATGCACAAAAAGGGGTTTGGAGATCAACCATCTCTGCGCCCAGATGCAGCACCACGCGCTCATCGGCCAGCCAGTCGGTCTGCTGAAAATGGGACAGACTGGCCAGGAACAGCTCGCGGTTGAGAACCACCGCATGCAGCGTTTTCAGGTTTTTCCGCAGCAGCAGGGCGCGCGGCAGATCCCCCACGCCCACCCCATAAACCCAGGCCACCGCAGCCGCCTCAGGCACCAGCATCGCCTGCTGCTGCGCCTCACTGGCGCGGTCATAACCACTGCTTAAATGGATGCCATCGACCATCAATGTCTGCTGCGGCGTGCCGGTGCAGCGCTGCGCGGCCGGCGTCGGCGATAACGGCTCCAGCGCGGCGGCCACCTGAGGCCAGCGCTGGCGGATGAGACCGCTGGCAGCCTGCCGATACGTTGTCTCCATCTCAGCCTACCCCCTGTGTTGGTTTGATGGTCTGCCTGAAGGGCGGCAAGCCCCCTCCCGACCGATGTGTTTCATCCAGCTCATTGAGTGAAAAAACCAGCCGCACCAGTGCCGCAGGGGCGCAAGGTTGAAACAGAAGCAGCGGAAACGCGGCGCACCGGGCGGGGTCCCAACTCACCTCGATGCCCCGCTGCGAGTCGCCCATCTGAATCCGGCCACTCTCCCCCCCCAGGCCGGTGGTGCACGACACCAGAGTCGAGGCGGGCTGAAGGTGGTTAACGGGCTCACGAAGTTCAAACACCTCGGCCCGCTCACCGCCGTTTTTCGTCGCTATTTTCAGCCGCTCATCAGAGAAGCCGTCGGGTAAAAATGTCAGCGTTCCCAACCGCACACTGCCGCAGGGACGCGACCACTGCGGCAGACGGGTGTCGATGGTGAGGTGTTCACCGTCACCAGGCACGACAATCTCCTTCACGATCCGGCCATGAGAGGTTTCCAGCACCGAGCGGATAACCAGCGCCCCTTGCCGCAAAAAAAATACTGGCACCACCCGTTCGAGATCGGTAACGCGGTGATGCTCCTTGATCAACTCCACCACAACCCCGCCGGTGTAGTAGTCGGCCCCCAGTTCGATGGAGTCAAAATAGCCCTGGTGCAAGGTGCCGATGAGGGGTGAGAACCGGTGCGACTTGAAGGCGAGGGAATCGATGGCCAGCC
>JALTMR010000290.1 GCA_027001525.1 Gammaproteobacteria bacterium | reverse complement strand
CGCTCTTGCCACCACCGTACCCCACGTTGCCGCCCAGTTTGGCCGCGCCATCGTCATGCCCAACCTCGTGCCCCCCATCACCACCACCGATATGGCACTGGCCTACAAACAGCGCATTCTCGAAGCCCGCCCCACGGGAAGTCAGTTTGAACCGCTCATGACCCTCTACCTCACCGACACCACCACAGGCGAGGAGATTCGCAAAGCCAAAGCGACCGGGGCAATTCATGGCGTCAAGCTCTACCCCGCAGGAGCCACCACCCACTCGGATGCCGGCGTTACGCGGCTGGAGGCGGTCTATGACACCCTGGCCGTGATGGAAGAGGTGGGCCTGCCCCTGCTGGTGCACGGTGAAATGACAGCTGCCGACATCGATATTTTTGACCGCGAGAAGCGCTTTATCGATGAGCAACTGGCCCCCCTGGCCGAGCGCTTTACCCGCCTGAAAATCGTTTTTGAACACATCACCACCAAGGAGGCGGCCCATTTCGTTCTCTACAGCCCGGAAAACATCGGTGCCACCATCACCCCGCAACATCTGCTGCTGAACCGCAATGACCTGCTGGTAGGCGGCATTCGCCCGCATCACTACTGCCTGCCAGTGCTCAAGCGCGAGGAACATCGCCAGGAGCTGCTTAAAGTCGCCACCAGCGGAAATCCAAAGTTTTTCCTTGGCACGGATAGCGCCCCCCATGCCCAGGGAGCGAAAGAGTCCGCCTGCGGCTGCGCCGGGGTCTACTCTGCCCACGCGGCAATCGAACTCTACGCCGAAGCCTTCGAAAGCGCCGGTGCACTGGGACAGCTCGATGCCTTTGCCGGGCGCAACGGCCCCCATTTCTATGGCCTGCCCAGCAACAGCGACACCATTACCCTGCAACGCAAACCCTGGCGCGTGGCGGATAAATTCGTCTTTGATGATGGCGTAGTGATACCCTTGCGCGCCGGTGGTGAACTTGCGTGGCAAGTCGAGACCACCGCCACCTCTCAAGACCACTCTCAAGACTAGATAAAAAGGTTGCTGTGTTGCCTACCCCTGATGCTCCCGTTTCCCGAATCGCCGACCGCTTTCGCGCCTTTTTGCCGGTCGTGGTTGATGTTGAAACTGCTGGCTTTGATGCTGAAAAGGATGCCCTGCTGGAGGTCGCGGCGGTTGTTCTGGGAATGAATGATGACGGCCTGCTCTATAGCAAGGCGACCCACGCCAGCCACATCATCCCCTTTGAAGGGGCCAACCTGGACAAGGCGGCCCTGGCGTTCAACGGCATCGACCCCTTCCACCCCTTTCGCGTTGCACAGGCAGAAAAAGAGGCGCTGGAGACGATCTTCTCCCCCATTCGCGAGGAGGTGAAGGAGACCGGCTGTAGCCGCGCCATTCTCGTGGGCCACAACCCGTTTTTCGATCTGAGCTTTATCAAGGCCGGCGTGGCGCGGACCCAGGTCAAAAACCCCTTTCACGCCTTCAGCACCTTTGACACCGCGACGCTCGGCGGCCTCGCTTACGGCCAAACGGTGCTGGCCAAGGCCGCACAGGAGGCGGGCATTGAGTGGAGCAACAGCGAGGCACATTCGGCCATCTACGATGCCGAGCGCACCGCCGAACTGTTCTGCACCATTGTCAACAAATGGCCGCTTCAGCGTAAAGAGGGATGAAGCGGCAGGGTAACCCGCACCTCGAACCCGCCCAGTTGGGCAGATTCACCAAAATGCAGCTCGCCACCGTAGTGCTTCACAATTTCGCTGACAATAGCAAGCCCGAGACCGTGGCCGAGAGTGGACTCATCCACCCTCACCCCGCGCTGTGACAGTTTCTCGCGATCTTCCGGCGCACAGCCCGGGCCGTCGTCCGCCACGGTGACCCGGAGCCCCTCGCCCGCCTCCACGCGGAGCTGAACCCGGTGTTGCGCCCATTTGCAGGCGTTATCCAGCAAATTCCCAAACAGCTCCATCATGTCCTCCCGATCAGCGGAGAAGACCTTTTGCTGCGGCATCTGCATCTCGATCTCAACACCCTTCTCGGCGTAGATCTGCTCCAGCGTATGTGCCAGCGGCGGAAACTCTTCAGCGGGGACAAAATGCCCGCCAGGCGCCCCCACGCCGGCCAGTCGCGCCCGCTTGAGCTGGCGATCAGTCAGCTGGCGAATCGCTTCCACCTGCCGGCCCAGCGCCTGTTTCAACTCGGGCGAGCGGTCCAGGGCTTCATCGTCGGCCAGGCGGGAGAGCACGGTGAGGGGCGTCTTCAGGGCGTGGGCCAAATTCCCCATCGCTGTACGGGAACGCGCCAACTGCCCTTTCATCACGTCCAGCAGGGAGTTGAATTTCTGCACCAGCGGCAAGACTTCGCTGGGCACATGCTCGCTTAAACGCAGCATTTCGCCCCGCTCCATCCGCTCCATCTCCGCCTGCACCTGATCCAGCGGCCTCAGACTCGTACGCACCAGCAGGCCCTGCACAGCGATCATGGCCAGAATCATGACAAAGGCCAGGCCGGAGTACCACGCCAGAAATTCAGCCAGGTTTTTGTTCAGCGGTGCCATATCCTCCGCCACGGCGATGTGAACCACCTGCCCCAGCTTGACGTAGGACTCGGTAATCACGAGCAGCTGCTGGCCATCGGGACCATCAACGTAGGTTTTATGCGCGGAATCGGGGGGAAAGCGCAGCTCGAAATCCCACAGCGAGCGGGAGAAGAAGGTCTCCTCCCCCACCCGGATAATGTAGTAGTGACCGGAAAAAGGTTGATGATAGATGCCGTTCACGCGGTGAGGATTGAGCTCCGTCTCACCGGCCTCATTTTTGCGCAGCGCCCCCAACATGTTCTCGGCATCATGCTCCAGGCGTGAGATAACGAACTCCTCCGTCAACTCATGCAACGCCCTGTCGGAGACCCACCACTGAATCACAAAAAACAGCAGCAGACTGGCGGACAGACCGAGCGCCAATCGCCCCCACAGCGACTTCACTGATCAACCGCCCCGAACACATACCCCTGGCCCCGCCGGGTCTGGATCAGGGATTTGCCCAGCTTGTGGCGCAGCCGGTTGATATAGACCTCAATCACGTTGCTGTCTTTGTCGGAGTTGTAGTCGTAGACGTGCTCGGTCAGCACCGACTTGGAGAGTATCCGGCCCGGGTGCAGCATCAGATAGCGCAGCAGCCGAAACTCGGTGCCGGTCAATGCTGACACCGTCCCCTCGGCGTTAATCACCTGCTGACGCTCCTCATCCAGCGTGAGGCCACAGACGCTGAGCACGCTGTCTGCCTGCCCCTTTTGTCGCCGCACCACCGCCTGAATGCGCGCCAGCAACTCCTCCAGATGGAAGGGTTTGGCGAGATAGTCATCCGCCCCGGCCTTGAAACCATCCACCTTCTCATGCCAGGCATCGCGTGCGGTCAGAATGATCACCACCACTCTATTCCCCCGCGAACGCCAGTTTTTCAGTACCTCCAGCCCGGAGCGCTGTGGCAAGCCCAGGTCCAGCACAACAACATCGTAGGGCTCCTCGTCACCCATGAATTCAGCATCGACGCCGTTATCCACCGTATCCACCGCATAGCCGGCAGCGGCCAGATCTTTAGCCAGCTGCTGGCTCAGGCTCAGGTCATCTTCCACCAGCAACACCCTCACCCCACTTGCTCCCTACTCATCATGAACACCTTCCTTGATCAACTGGCCCGTCTGGGCATCGTAGTAGTATTCGAACACAACCCCCTCATCGCCAAGAATTTCGATTTCGTAGAGGTAGCGGCCGTTCTTCACCTCCAGCTCGATCTCCAGCAACGTGCCGACACGCCGCCGTCGGGCATCCTCAAGCAGCTTTTCCACGGCAACGATCTTGCCCGCCTTGCGCAGGTCGCGGGCCATTTTGTAGTCCACATCATCGCCGCCGTGGGCCACCACAGGCAGCGACAAAAAACCCACCGCCGCCACAGTCATTACTCGTATAAAAAACGTCATCAGCACCTCCCGAACGTTAGTGGCCATTCTGCCACATCAGTCTGAAACATAGCTGAAACATAAAAAAAGCCCCTCTCAACAGCTCAAGAGGGGCTTTTTGGGCGGACCGCTGATGGAGTTACTAAGCGGCCTGGTCAACCATCTTTTTCAACTCACCGTTTTGGTACAGCTCCACCACGATGTCGCAGCCCCCAACCAGCTCGCCATTGATGTAGAGCTGGGGAAAGGTGGGCCAATCCGCATAGCGAGGAAGATTCTGGCGAACTTCGGGGTCTTCCAGCACATTGACGTGACCAAACTCTGCCCCTGAGGCCTTCAACGCCTCAACAACGTGGGCGGAAAACCCGCACATGGGAAACTGCGGCGTGCCCTTCATAAACAAGACGATGGGCTGGCCCTCAACTGTCTGCTTGATCCGTTCCATTATGTCCATCACTAACACCTCACTGCATGGGCCATTGGCCCAATTATCTTTGTCTGCGGACACCCTGA
>JALTMR010000289.1 GCA_027001525.1 Gammaproteobacteria bacterium | reverse complement strand
GCCCGCAGCGCTACGAATACGTCGTAGCGCTGCGGGCAGTGGAGACCATCGACTTCATGACAGCACGCTGGGCCCACCTGCCCTACGACTTTCTCGACCACGTTTCCCGCCGCATCGTCAACGAAGTGTCGGGCATTTCACGCGTGGTGTACGACATCACAGGCAAGCCACCAGGGACGATTGAGTGGGAGTGACCGGCACTGGCAGGCAATGTCTGGCACCGGTTAGCATTTCAGCTGAGGGTTAAAGAACTTTCCGCTAAGTGATAGACCGTACAAAGATGCAGTATTGCAAGAGCGCGGATCACGCCCCACGTTGCGGCGGCCAGGACGGCCGACTGGGAGGGGGATGCTGGTCGTTACCAGCGCCACCAGCTGGCCTGCCGCCGGGCTTGTTTGCCTGTCTCCAAAAAACATCGTTTCCGATCCCGATGCTGTGGTAATTAAGCTGCGGCACAACAGCTGTACTTGAAGAAAAAGGGCGTTTATTCGTCCTGCACTCTGCCTCCAGATTCCTTACTGAATGTTGCTGTCATCAGGCCCAGAGTCGCTTTTTTCTCCGTTATAAAAAGCAGACATTTGACGCATGATGGTATTGGGTGATGAAGGGTTGCTGTCAACAAAAATGGTACTTCCCGCCTTTGAATGCTCTGCAATATGCTTAAGTGTTTCCGTATACATAAAAAATAGAAGAAAATTAGGATCAAGCCCCGCCGAGGTCATTTCATCCACCGCTACGTGTACTCCTTTTGCTACTTCTTTTCGAAAGTCAGATATGCCCTGACCGCGCAGTTTCAAGGCTGTCCGTTCGGCCTCTGCTTGAATACGCACAAACTCACCATCCGCCTCTGCTGCCTTTGTCTTGCGGATAAGCAATGCATGTCCCTCGTTCTCAGCGGCTTCCCGCTCATTCACTGCCGCGACTACCCGGGCCATGGATTGGGTTACGACATCATCAAAGTGCAGATTGTTATAACGCAAGTCCTCTACCTGATACCCCCATTTGGCAATAATGGTGTCGACATTCTCCTTGATTTTAATTACCACCTCTTGTGATATGCCGATCATCTCGGCTTGGCGTTTTGTCGCCACATAAGCACGTGTTTCATCCTCTAATAAGCGTTGTACCGCGAGCACAAACTCTTCTGGTGATGCAAACGCGTAAACTGCTTTGCGAACCATTTCCTTATCTGTTCCTACCACGGAGAACAGAATAGTGCAGTTGAAATAGACGCTGGCCTGATCCAGAGTGATTGCTTGAAATTCAAGTTCGATGGCTTGTGTTTGCACTGAAAGTACATGAATAGATTCCCACGGGTAAATAATATTAAATCCCGGTTCGAGTGCCCTAACAAATTTGTTATAGCGCGTTACCACACCGACTGTACCTTCAGATACGTTGCTGTAGTAGCGGTTGACTTTAGGTAAAGCTGTCAGAGCTATCAGTACTATTATGAGCCACAAGAAGTTTTCCAGGGCGTTGCTACTAACGCCTAAATACGAAGCGACCATCCCCTTAAATTCAGAAATATCATTTGATGTGCTTGTTATCAATATCACCGACAATATAATAATTACAGTTCTCATATATCCTCCTTTTTGGATAAGTTATATTTCATAGAAACTATTAGTATTCAGTCCGCTATTTGAGTTTGTAATCGTGCCTATGTGCCCACAATACGGTTTGGGGGTGCAGGGGGATAGGCGAACTGGGTAAGTGGTGGCCAATCGCGTTAAGTGGTCGTCTTGGCGCTTAAGTGGTGGTGACGGAAGACATAACAGGGCTCCGGGCCGATGAGAGGCTTGGTGCTTGTGTTATTGTGATTGCTCGAATCTTGAGAGATGGATGAGGGTGCCACATACTCTGTTTTTGGATCATATCATTCCGCTGTTGCAGCACATGCTGGTGTTTCTGGGGCTGGCCTATCTGTTTACCCGTACCCGGGTCTTTTCCGCGCTGGTCAACAACGCCTTGTCATGGGCGGACAAACTGGTGATCTATCTGGTGTTCTCCGGGTTTTGTATCCTGGGCACCTTTCTTAGCGAACAATCTTTTCAGTCGGCGGAAGCGATTGCCAATACCCGCGCCATTGGGGCGGTGTTGGGAGGTCTGTTGGGCGGGCCGGTTGTGGGCTTGTTGGTTGGGGCCACGGGGGGAGTGCACAGGATACTGAGCATGTCGTCAGCGGCAGACCCGATTCACTACATTGATATCGCTTGCGGCCTGGCCACCGCGGGGGAAGGCCTGTTTTCCGGTTGTATACACTGGTTACAGTCGCGCCGTGGCAGGATTGAGTCGCTGTTTTCAACAAAGTTGGTGTGGCCGGTTGCACTGGCTGCGGAATGTGGTCATATGCTGATCATTCTTGGTGCAGGTTGGTTGGTGGCGGATGAGGGCGCGGCCATGCATCTGGTAGTGGAGATTGCACCGCCCATGCTGATTGCCAACACACTGGGGGTGGTGCTGATTGTCTATATGATTTGTGAGCAGAAGCGCAGCCGCGATGAGCTTGGTAGCAACGCCCATGCTTGGGCCATTGCCAACCAGAGTGCCGGCCTGTTGCACGGTGGTTTTGATCAGGAGACCAGTCGCAAGATTGCACAGATCATTCAGCACGAGACGCGCGTGGCCGCCGTGGCCATTACCGATTGTGATCGACTTTTGGCCTTCACTGGTGTGGGCGCGGATCATCACTTGCCGGGCGCGGCCATTTCATCCGAGATGACGCTGAAGGCCATTGACGATAACTGCGTAGTGTTCAGCGATGGCGTGAGTTCTCAGTATCAATGTCGGCTTGATGCTGACTGTGCATTGGGTTCGGTATTGATCATCCCGCTGCGTGATGAGGCCAATAACGCTGTGCTCGGCACTATTAAACTCTACGAGCTTAAGCACACATTGTTTCGTAATATCAATAGGCGGTTGGGTGAGGATATCGCCCAGCTGTTGTCGGCCGGCCTGTTGGCCGGGCGTTACCAGTTACAACAACACCTGCGCTTGCGGGATCAATATCAGCTGCTCGTTGCCCAGGTGAACCCCCATTTTTTATACAATGCATTGACCACCATTGGTCACATCACCCAGCAACAACCACAGAGGGCAAGGGTATTGTTGCAGCACCTGTCGGACTTTTTCAGAAAGAGCCTGGAAACCTCCACTGATATGATCACACTCAGTGATGATCTGGCCCATGTGAATGCCTATCTGGAAATAGAAAAAGCGCGTTTCGAGCAGCGGCTTCGGGTGTCGATCGAGATTCCCCGGCACCTGTGGGACTACACGGTGCCGGTGTTCACCTTGCAGCCCATTGTGGAAAACGCCATCAAACACGGTGTGGCCGAGCTGGTTGGGGGCGGCCATATAATCATCCGCAGTACGGAAGATGAGACTAGCTTTACGCTGTGTGTGGAAGACAGTGCCGGATTATATACAACCCATCACCGTGATGGCATCGGCCTGCGGATTGATGAACGGATCAAGATCAGCTTTGGTGAGGCATTTGGTTTGAGCATCCGCTGTGAACCGGAGCAATGGACTCGCGTTAGCATACGGTTGCCAAAAAAGGAATGACGATGATTCGCACCCTGATTGTGGATGATGAACCCCACGCCTTGGATGACCTGAAAGGTAAGATTGGCGAGGATAATGGCTTTGAGATTGTTGCCACGTGCGCTAACGCCTTTGAGGCGATTCGTGAAATTAACCGACTTACGCCGGATGTGGTGTTTCTTGATATCAAAATGCCCAAAATTTCCGGTATCGAAATGCTCAGCATGCTGGACAAAGAGACGATGCCGCGCATTGTATTTGTCACAGCCTTTGGTGAATACGCCATCGAGGCCTTCCGGGAGAACGCCATCGATTTTCTGCTTAAACCGGTGGATCAGGCACGCCTTGATATTACCCTGGCGCGACTAAAACAGAACCATCAACCGCAGCCCGAGGTCTGTCACACACTGGCCACGGATTTGAAGTTCATTCCCTGTTATCGTGGCAGCCAGTACTTCCTGATTAATCACAAAGAGGTGGTACATCTGTTTTCATCGCCGACAACCGGTGTGCATCTTATCACCGCCGACGCCGAGCAGGAATTCCATACCAACCTTGGCCTCAAGGTGTTTGAGGATAACAGTCCGTTGCTACGCTGTCATCGCCAGCACATGGTCAATCCCGATTACATCAAGTTGATCGAGAGATTGGATAATGGACTGGGTCGCATTCATTTGACGGGCGATCACGTCGTACCGGTAAGCCGCAACTATATGAGCAACTTTCCAGCCTTGGCTTCAACCTAGCCTGGATTATTCATGAATAACTGCATAGCGTGTAATTTCCCCCAATACTACAAGTCATCAAACTGCTCGAGTGGTGGAGATAATGCGGCGATTTAGAGACGCTTCGATATGAAGTGTGAGCCCGTTCCGCTTGATCGGCATTTCCCTCCGGTG
>JALTMR010000288.1 GCA_027001525.1 Gammaproteobacteria bacterium | reverse complement strand
CTGCATCGGTCACAACGCCGATGCGAACCGCTGCAATGGGGCACTGCACCACAGCAGAGTAATGTGCGCTCATTGCGGTGCAGATGCGCTGCCCTGGGCGTGCAGACGCTTCACCGCCTGCAATATGAAGCGCCGCTGGGCATCGCTTTCTGCGTCCGCAAGCGCCCGCTGGTAGAGATGTTCGGCATCACTCACCAGCCCTGCCCGCCTCAACGCCTGAGCGGCTTCCAACAGCGCTTGCTGAGCAACCGCCGCCTCACTCAAATCGGCCAGCTGAATATAGCGCCGTGCCGCCTGAGCGGGCCGCCCCTGTGCCTGATCCTGTTCTGCCAACCACCTCAGAACCTGCTGCTGCAAGGATGAATCCACCAACTGAGGCAACACCGCATTCGCCACTTTGTACGCCAGAGTGTCGCTATTTCTGGCCTGTAAGTCGTAGAAAACCTGTAAATAGGCTGCCAACTGCACTGCATCAAAGTCATAGCCCGATTTGGTCAGTTGCTCCAACAGCTTGGTACCATATTCAGCCGTGCCCGCCAACACCTGCACACGGGCGCGACGCAGCTGCCAGTCCACCAGCGCCTTGATGCCGGCCGGACGAGGAAGGCTGTTCATCATGGCGGTAGCAATCTGTTCATTGCCCTGGGTCAGGGCGTTGTCGAGCAAACGGTAACGAATCGCAATGGGCAGCGTCTCCCCCCCGGAAAATCGCCCGGCTGCAAGATAGAGCGCAGCAATCAGTTCAAAACTGCCATAAGTTTCATCCAGGCTGCGGCCAAAGCGCTCGTGGGCGTGACGCGCCAAATCACCTTCGCTATGCAGTGCCAGCCAGGCATTCAGCGCCCGGGCCTCCAGTGCCTCCTTCCCAGCGAGCGCCCCGGCCACTTCGACCCAGGGTTCGAAGTTACCGATCAATAGTTGTTCCCGATTAGCCACCTGCAGGGCCAACGCCTCATAGGCTTGCCACAGGGCATCGGCGGTGGGTTTGACATCGACATCCCCCACCGCAGCCGAAGCAAGCAGATGCTCAAGCAGTAACACCTTGTCGCTCAGCGACGCCAGTCGCTCATCTGCTTTTAGCAGCGCCTCATAGAGGGGTTGAGCGATGTCGGCGGAGGGCTGCCGGCTAATGGCCTTTACGCCGGCCAACAGACCTTCAATCGGCACTGGCGTACCGCTTTTCAGCTGGGCCAACAACAAGACCGGATTATTTTTTTCAACCGTACCGGAGAGCAATGCCAAGGCGTCATCGTTGCGGCCGGAAAAGAGCATCAACTGCGCTTTCAACAACAACCATGAAGTCTGCTGCAAGGCATCACTATAATCCTGCTCATAGCGAAGCGCTGCGGTATTGGCATCCTCATAGCGACCATCCACCAGGTAGCTGCGCACAACCAACTCACGCCATTGACGAAAAAGGGTATTGTTCTCCTCTTTCGCCCACAATAGCGACATCAGCACATCCCGAGCCGCCACGCCATCTCCCTGCCCCAGGTAGGCAATGGCCGCCTGAGTCTGTAACCACTGCAAATCTGCCAGCGGCAGCTCGAAGGCAGAGGCACGGGCTACGTCATCGAGCATGGCACGCCAATTCTGCTGCTGACGGTAGATATCGAGTTTCTGCTTTTGCTCCACCCGCCATGATTCGGCATCTGCCGGTACATCTTCTTGTAACAGGCTCAGGGCCAGCTCGGTTGCACCGGCGGCAAGCAGACGATCCAGCTCATCCTGATCAACGGCTGCCTGGGCAAGAGTGAAGCTTAATGCCCAGAAGGAAAGCAGTTGAACGATCTTCTTCATCAACGGTTTTTTATTCATTGAAGTCACGGTCTCAGAGTCTACCGGCCCGAATGCCGAATTTGAACGTCATCATGAAACATGGTCAAAAGAGAAAGCGCACCTCAAAACGACAAAAAGGAGCACACCTCTGACAAGGTGCACTCCTCTCTTTGTGCTGTTTCAAGGGCACCGGGCTAAACAGCGCAGATGCCCTCAAGCCGTTAAAGCTTCTCTTTGATACGAGCAGCTTTACCTGTCAGCTCTCTCAGGTAGTACAGTTTGGCTCGACGGACGGCACCGCGACGCTTCACTTCAATGCTTTCAACCGTCGGGCTATAGGTTTGAAAGACACGCTCAACACCCTCGCCGTGTGACATTTTGCGCACGGTAAACGCTGAGTTCAGGCCTCGATTGCGCTTGGCAATGCAAACGCCCTCAAATGTCTGAAGACGCTCACGGCTGCCTTCCACCACTTTAACTTGTACGGCAACGGTATCACCGGGGCCGAAATCGGGTAATTCGCGGGTCATCTGTTCCGCGTCTAGTTCCGCAATGATATTGCTCATGACTCTTTCCTCAACTAATGATCTATTAATCCGTTAAGACGGTTCAGCCAGATCAATCGCTTTTCCGCCCCAGTTGCGCTTCATGCTCTCGGATATACTCTTCAAGCAAAATGCGCTGTTCTTTACTCAATTCAAGGTTGGCCAGCAGGTCTGGCCGTCGCTGCCACGTTCTACCCAGCGACTGTTTTAAACGCCAACGCCGGATCGCTTCATGGTCACCACTCAGCAACACCTGCGGCACATTCAGGCCCTGGTGAATCTCCGGCCGTGTGTAGTGCGGACAATCCAGCAGACCTTCAGCAAAAGAGTCCTGCTCGGCTGACTGGTTGTGTCCCAACACACCGGGAATCAAGCGAGTGACCGCATCAATCACAACCATCGCTCCCAGCTCACCACCACTGAGCACATAGTCACCCACCGAAAGCTCTTCATCCACTTCCAGCTCGATAAGCCGTTCGTCTACCCCTTCGTAGCGCCCCGCAACCAGGATAAGCCCCGGCTCGGCAGCCAACGCCTTCGCTTTGGCCTGATCAAAACGCTCACCCTGCGGTGACAGGTAGATAACCCTGGCTCCGGGATTTTCCACCCTGGCAGCCTGAATGGCCTGCTTCAGAGGCTCCACCAGCATCAGCATTCCGGGGCCTCCACCATAAGGGCGATCATCCACCGTGCGGTGCCGGTCCTGTGTGTACTCCCGAGGGTTCCACAGCCCCAATTCATACAACCCGGCCCGCAGGGCCCGGCCGCAGACACCATTGTCAGTGACGGACTGGATCATCTGGGGAAACAGGGTCACCACGTCGATCCGCATGTGTGCTTCGTCGCTCACCGTCAACCGACGACCACTTTAAAACTCAGGATCCCAATCGACCCGGATGAGGCCACCATCAAGATCCACCTCAGTGACGTACAGGCCGGTCACGAAAGGAACAAGTCGCTGCCGATCCTCTCCCTTCACTGCCAGCACGTCATTAGCCCCTGTGGCGATTAAATGATCGACCCGCCCCAGCGAAACGCCATCGGTCGTCACCACCTCAAGGCCAACAAGGTCGGCCCAGTAATACTCACCCTGGCCTGCCTTGGGCATTTGAGAGCGTAAAACGGCTATCTCGGAGCCGATCAGTTCACGAGCAGCATCACGGTCATTGAATGACTCAATTTTAGTAACCAAACCCTTACCCTGAATTCGATGGGCCGTGACAAGCATCTCCCGCCACTCCCCTTTAAACTTCACCAGCCAGGGCTTGTAGGTAAAGATATTCTCCTTGGGGTCGGTATGGGAGAACACCTTCACCCAACCGCTCACACCATGAAGACCAACGACTTTACCCAGGGTAATCCGATCCTGCTGTTGTGCTGCCATTGCAGAACCTTCTTTGTGTCAATCCAAAAATCCGGCCCCTTCATCAAGTCACGCAGTCAGGGGCGGACCAATCTCTAGGCAGCTGCTTTCTCTTTGATCAACTTGGCAACGCGATCAGAAGTTTGAGCACCCTGGCCAATCCAGTGATCAATGCGTTCCTGATCCAGGCGCAGACGCTCTTCCTGGCCACGGGCAACCGGGTTGAAAAAGCCCACGCGCTCGATGTAACGACCATCACGAGAGGAGCGAGAATCGGTCACGACAACGTGATAAAAAGGGCGTTTCTTGGCACCACCACGGGCTAAACGAATTGTAACCATTGCAGTTTAAGTCCTCTTAAACATTCGAGACGGGCCTACTGGCCCGGAAAAATGCGCATATTCTACGCAAATCAGGAAAAAAAGAAAGGGCCGCAAGCGGCCGGGTAGAAATTAAAAGGGTGACATTCCTGGCGGTAGCCTCCCTTTCAGGCCCTTCATCATCTTGCCCATGCCACCCTTTTGGAATTTTTTCATCATCTTTTGCATCTGGGTGAACTGTTTCAGCAGGCGATTCACATCCTGCACCTCCATACCGGAGCCGGCAGCAATACGCCGCTTGCGTGAACCCTTGATGATGTCAGGGCGACGGCGCTCCTGCATGGTCATGGAGTTAATAATTGCCTCCATGCGTTTGAATTCCTTGTCATTAACCTTGTCCTTTGCCTCTTTGGGAATACCCGACACCCCGGGCAGTTTATCCA
>JALTMR010000287.1 GCA_027001525.1 Gammaproteobacteria bacterium | reverse complement strand
TTTCAGTGGGGGCTGTGGCTATATGCTTCGGTGTCGTTTGGCTATTACAGTACCTTGCCGCTGTATCAGTTGCCGTCAACGATTCTGTTTCACGGCATCGGGTTTCTGATAATGGTGTTTATGACAGCTTATCTGGCGTATTTGAAAATTCACCAACAGCCGGCGGTTATGCCGTATCTTTTGCTTTACACCAGCCTTGTGCTCATCGCTCTGAATGATCTTGTTTTACAGCTGGGCTTGCGTAGCGACGGGCAGTTCATTCTGTATTTTGCAGCACCGGTAAGCAGCTTGTTGATCGGCACTCACATCATCAGTGAATTCGTCTCCGCCATGCGGCAGACTGAAACCCATGCGATACAGTTTCAACAGACGGTAGACAGAGTGAAGCAGGAGCTCGATTCGCAATATCAGGTGTTACAGCAGGTGAGCAACGAGCAGGTGAAGATGTCTGAACGTGAACGCATCTACCGGGATCTGCACGACGATGTCGGGGCGAAGTTGTTGTCCTTGTTCTATCGTGCAGAAGACAGGAAAATAAGTCATCTGGCGAAATCGGCACTCGAAGACCTGCGTGATATCGTGTCCCATAAATCACGAGACGGTGAATATCTGAACCATGCTATCTCACACTGGCAGAACGAATGTACGGAACGCACCAGTGAAAATGATATAGACCTGACATGGTCCAGTGATGACATCGATGAGCAGACCCGACTGGATGAGACACAGTACATGCACCTGAGCCGCATGTTGCGCGAGACAGTCAGCAACGCCATGTCGCATGCAGCAGGCATGGACAAGATATCGGTTTCGGTCTTTCAAAAACCATCGCAACTGGTGTTTCAAGTGATAAATAATGGTGTGACCGAACCAGTAGAAAATTGGCAATACGGACGCGGCCTGAGCAATATTTTTGTTCGTGCGCGTGAGCTGGGAGGGCAAGCTACTATTTCACAACCCGGTACGGATGAGATATGTGTCGAATGGAGCATACCGCTAGAAACACCATGAGCCAGATCATTCTCATCGTCGAAGATATTCCGCTCACCCAGTTATGGATGGAGCAGGCTGCGCATAAGGCATTCCCTAACGCGAAGACCTATTGCACCAGCACCCTGCTTGAAGCCGGTAAATTACTGCGCGAACTCAAACCCTCGCTGACACTGGTCGATCTGAAGTTACCGGACGGCACCGGTGATGAATTTATCCGTGATGCAGTGGCGCAGCAACCGGATTGTATCAATATCGTCATCACACTGTATTCGGATGAAAATCATCTGCGAGCCTGTTTTCAGGCAGGTGCTAACGGTTACATACTTAAAGACCAGAGCCAAACCAGGATAGCGCAGATGCTAAAACAGGCGATGGCCGGTGAACTGCCGTTGTCGCCCGCTGTGGCCCGTTGGGTGTTACAACAATTCTCCCAGCCAGCTAAAACCGACGCCTCACCCTTGTCTAAACGTGAGACAGACGTGCTCACCTGTATCGTCGCGGGCAGCTCCACACCTGACATCGCCGACCAACTGGAGATAAGCAAATTCACCGTAGAAGACCACATAAAAAATATCTACAAAAAACTTGAGGTCAGCAACCGTGTAGAAGCGGTACTGGCAGCACAACGACTGGGGCTGGTCGATAGCTGGGGATAGGCGCCCCCCTCCACCAGACTTGTAGTTGTGGTTGATAGCGAATGTCTACCCCAAAGCGGCGGCTATCAGTAGCAATACCAGTTCCATGGTGATTGTCAGCCATCCCCGACCGTCTCCTTGGCCCTGCCGGAACAGATCAAGGCGGCGTCAAAACAGGAAGATCAGGGCAAACCGGTGACGAAAAATGATCAATGATGGCAATGGATTTTCTGCGCCGTACAGCGGCGGCCATCTATGCTAGTTTATGGTCAAATCCCCCAGGAATTGGCAGCGTAAACAATGAGCAGAACCATCGCCATCGTCGAGGATGAACCCGTTATCCGGCAGAACTATGAAGATGCCCTGCAACGCCAGGGCTACGAAGTGCAAGGCTACGCCAGCCGCCCCGAGGCGCAACACGCCTTTGAGCTGGCACTGCCGGACCTGGCCCTGCTCGACATCGGCCTGGGTGATGAGATTGAGGGCGGCTTTGAGCTGTGTCGTGTGCTGCGGGCCACCTCTGCCACGTTGCCGATTATTTTTCTGACCGCGCGTGACAGCGACCTCGACACCATCTCCGGCTTGCGTTTGGGGGCCGATGACTATCTCACCAAAGACATCAGTCTGCCCAACCTCTGCGCCCGTATCGCCGCCTTTTTTCGGCGTCTCGATGCCGCCCGGCAACCGGCACAGCCGGAATCAATCATCCAGCGCGGGCCTCTTCGCCTCGATATGGATCGGTTTTCCGTGCAGTGGAACGACCAGATGCTGGAGATCAGTCTGACCGAGTTCTGGATCATCCATACCCTGACCCGCAACCCCGGCCACGTTAAAAGCCGCGAGCAGTTGATGAACAACGCGCATATCGTGGTGGATGACGCCACCATTACCTCGCACGTCAAACGCATCCGTAAAAAATTTCTGGCCCTCGATCCAGATTTCGCTGCTATCGACACGGTTTATGGTGCGGGTTATCGCTGGCTGGACAGCTAGCGCCAGATGCTCTGATGGCAAAACTCCCCGGCTTTTCCATTCGCACCAAACTGCTGCTCGCATCGTTAACGTTGTTAATCGTACCGTGGCTGGGCTACCACTATATTCAGAACCTGGAGAGCTACCTGCGCGGTGAGCAGGAGCAACGGTTACTCAACCGCGCCGCCCTCCTGGCGGTGGTCATGAGCGAACATGTGCCGCAGTTCAGCAGCGGCGACGAGACCACAACGGGCGGCGCACCACTGGCCAGCCACCTCTATATTCGCCCCCTGCGCTACGCCATCCAGCTCGACGGCTACCTCGACGATTGGCAATACTATCCCGACCGGGTCAGAACCTTCGTCCATCCCGACAACCCGCAGGATCTGAAAATCAGTTACCGCCTCGGCACCTACCACAACTACCTCTATCTGGTGCTGGAGATTGAAGACGATGAGCTGATCTACCGCCAACCCAACTCACTGCGCCTGGATCGAAGCGACCACCTGAGAATCGGGCTGCTGAACAAGGCAGGTGAGTTCTCCCGCTACTGGATCAGCACCCCCTCCCCCGGCTGGGTTAACGCCTACCGAATACCGGAGAGAAAAAGCGCCATGGCACCGCAGCCGGAGTTTCGCATCAAAGGCGAGTGGCAGGAGACAGCGCGGGGCTACACCATCGAGATCCGCCTGCCCACCAGCATGATTGGCCACAAATTCGCCTTCGCCTTCGCCGATGTGGATGACCGTGACAAGCGCGCCATCGAGACCCTCGCCGGCACGGGAGAGACGGGCACCGCAGCGCAGCTCAGCACCATCGTCATCCCCATTCCTGCAATGACCTCCCTGCTCAAGCGGCTGCAGACCCCGGGGGAGCGTATCTGGGTGGTGGATGGTAACTACCGCGTACTGGCCCTGGCCGGTGACATCAGGGGAAATGAAAATGCCTCCTCCTATCAGCAGGGGCAGCCGGCGAACGAACCACCATTGTTAAGCCGCATGATGCGGGTGCTGCTGCGCCTGGCGCTGCAACAGTCACTGAACGAATTTAACGACGACCTCGCAGCAGCGTCACGGCTGGAAAATGCCACCGTCTCATCCGCACTACAGGGGCAGGGGGTGGCGCACTGGCGACCGACGGAAAACCCCCAGGTGAGTATTCTCACCGTCGCCCAGCCCATCTATCGTGACGAAAAGGTCGTCGGTGCCGTCACCATCGAAGAGACCAGCAACAGTATTTTAATTCTGCAAAACCGGGCGCTGGAGATTCTGATCAGCCTCAGCGTCGTCGCTTTTTTTCTCACCGTCGTCGTCCTGCTCGCCTTCGCCACCCGCCTCTCCCTGCGGGTCAGAAAACTGCGCAACGAAACGGATCACGCCATCGCCGCTGATGGCAGCGTGCAGGGGAGCATCACCCCCTCCGCTGCCGGCGATGAGCTGGGAGACCTGAGCCGCAGCTTTGCGGCCATGGTCGAGCGCCTGGGCCACTACAACCGCTATCTTGAGACGATGGCGGGCAAGCTGGCCCACGAGCTGAGAACCCCCGTCTCCGTCGTGCGTTCATCGCTGGACAACCTCTACCCCGAGCAGTCCGCTGACGATGCCCGGCGCTATCAGCAACGCGCCCGCGAGGGCATCGACCGCCTCAGCAGCATCCTTTCGCGCATGAGCGAGGCGACGCGGCTTGAGCAGACCCTGCAACAGGAGCAGCTGAGCCGTTTTGATCTTGCCAGGGTCGTCAAAGGCTGCATCGAAGGCTATCGCCTTGTCCATCCGCAGCAGCGTTTTGAACTTCACCTCCCCCCCCACCCCTTGATGCTCAACGGCTCGGCTGATCTCATTGCCCAGATGTT
>JALTMR010000286.1 GCA_027001525.1 Gammaproteobacteria bacterium | reverse complement strand
GCGTTGCTTCTCATCCATCCCGGCGTAGCTGTCGTTGCCGTAGGCTTTGGACAACACTTCGGTGACCGCCTCCGTGTGGCGGGTGGACTCCTGGCGTACATCCAGGTGCATCAGGAAGAAACCGAATGTCTCCACCAGGCGGATCAGATCTTTCAGTTTGCCGCTGGCAATGGCCTCATCGCCGTGGCTGATGAGCGAGTCGCGGATCTGATACAGCTCGTGCAGCAACTGTTCTTCATTTTCGTAGGCGTCGTTGGAGCACTCGGTGGTGTGTTCGCCCAGTTGACGTTTGATGTTGACCAGATTGCGCTCCAGGCGGTAGCGAATGAGGAACAGCATGCGTCGGTAGGGCTCCTGAATAAAGCGCTGCGGATCTTCAGGGAAGGCGCTGCCAACGTAGTTTTCTGCCGTGTGCAAGGTCTCCATGAAGGCGTCGCTGGGGCGACACAGCGAGCTGGAGAGCGTCAGCACGCGGCTGAGTTTGGTGATGCGGCTCAGGTACTCCAGCAGCACGGCTCTGGCCTGCAGGCGAATGGCGTAGATGGTGGTTTCGGGCGTGACATTGGGGTTGCCGTCACGGTCGCCGCCAATCCAGGAGCCAAAGCGCAGGAAGCTGGGAACGTTGGTCTGGTCATCTTCGTAGACCCGTCTGGCCGCCTTTTCCATGTTGCGGTAGGTGGCCGGTACGGCTTCAAACAGGCAGTCCTGAAAATAGCCGATGCCGCTGCGGATCTCGTCTTCCACCTTGGGGCGGTTGACGCGTACTTCATCGGTTTTCCACAAAATCTCGATCTCGGCCTTCAGCTCCTTCATCACGCTCTCGCGTTCCAGTTTGCTGAGGCGGGTGTCGTCCAACTGCTCGCTGACGAGGAAGATGCGCCGCAGCGCCTCTTTCACCATGCGGCGTTTTGCCTCGGTAGGGTGGGCGGTGATGACCGGGTAGTAGGCCATGTGGTCAAGCAGGGTCTGGAGCTGCTCGCCATCGATGTTCTCTTTCTTCAGTTCGCGCAGGGTGGCGTCGAAGGAGCCGGGCCAGCTTGGGCCGTTGGCGCGACAGGCGCGGCGGCGCTGCTGGTGCTGGAACGCCTCTTCGGCGATGTTGACCAGGGCAAAATAGATGGAAAAGGCCCGCACCACCTGGGTCAGTGTCTCCGGGTCGAGGGTGTTGATCATGCGATCAAGGCGCTTGCGTTTGGCGGGGTCGTCTTCCTGGCGCAGGTTGATATAGCCTTTACGCAGCGCTTCTACCGCAGCAAATACACGTCCCCCGGCTTGTGCCTTGAGGATGTTGCCCAACAGATTGCCGAAAAGTTTCACACGGGCGCGAAGTTTCTTATCTATCATCTTGCCTCTACCAACAACTTAAAAAATTCGGGTGTAGACACCCCCTGCTTTCCTCAGCGCAGGCCGGGGAGGGGGTACTGCAAAAGGCGGCTATTATACACAGAGTTGCTCGTATTGCGCCTCGGGCCGCCCGAGGGTGGCTGGGGCGGCCCGTGCGAGCCCTGGTGTGGTGGCGTTTTACGGGGTGGTTGATGCGTCGCGCTGAATCAGTGCCTGCTGGTAGAGCTGGACGTATTCGCGGGCACTTTTTTTCCAGCTGAAGTCCTGCTGCATGCCGGTGACCATCATCGTGCGCCACAATTCGGGCTCGTTGCGATAGAGGTGGATGGCGCGCTCCGTCGCCCACAGCAGCCCTTCGAGGGTGCTGTGTTGAAAGTGGATGCCGGTGGCCTTGCCGTTGGATTGTGTCTCTTTGTTGAGGTCGACCACCGTATCGGCCAGTCCGCCGGTGTGGCGAACGATGGGGATGGTGCCGTAGCGCAGGCTGTAGATCTGATTCAGCCCGCAAGGCTCAAAACGTGACGGCATGAGGAACATGTCTGCGCCGGCCTCGATGCGGTGGGCCTTGGGTTCATCGTAGCCGATGAAGGTGGCGATGTGGTTGGGGTAGATGGCGGCCAGCTCGGTCAGCGCCTCTTCGAAATGTTTCTCGCCGCTGCCGATCAGTGCCACCTGAGCGCCCAGCTCCACCAGTCGCGGGAGGATGCCGAGGATAAGGTCGATCCCCTTTTGCTCCACCAGCCGCCCCACCAGACCGAGAAGCGGTGCCTGGGCACTGACCGGCAGGCCAAACTCTTTTTGCAATGCGGCCTTGTTGAGGGCCTTTTTTACTAGGCTGCGATGGTCATAATTGGCGCAGATATAACTGTCTTTGGCCGGGTTCCAGTGGTTGTAGTCAACGCCGTTGAGAATGCCCTTCAGGCGATCCTTTCTGTGGTTGAGCAGCCCCTCCAGGCCACAGCCGTAGGCGGGGGTCTGGATCTCCTTGGCGTAGGTGGGGCTGACGGTGCTGATCATGTCGGCAAACGACAAACCGCCCTTGATGAAAGAGAGGCCGCCATGAAACTCCAGCCCATGGATGCCCCATAGCTCATGGGGCAGGTGCAGATGTTCAAACGTCTCCGGCGCAAAATGGCCCTGGTAGGCCAGGTTGTGGATGGTGAAGACGGTGGCCGGGCGTTTGGGGTAGAGCGACAGCAGAGCGGGCACGAGGCCGCTTTGCCAGTCGTTGCCGTGAACGATGTCGGGCTGCCAGTCCAGTTCAGCGTGGTTGGTGGCCACCGCCACGGCGACTCTGGCAAACAGGGCAAAGCGGTCGGGGTTGTCTGCCCAGTCGTGGCCCAGCGGATCGGCGTAAGGGCCGCCGGGGCGGTCAAAATGGCTGGGGGAGTCCACCAGAAGCAGTTTGACGCGCGTGCCCGGCAGTCTACCCTCAAGAAGGCGAACGGTTTCCGGGATGCCTTCCATTTTGAAGCTGGCAAAGGCCAGTTTTTCCGCTTTGCGCATGGCTTCTCGGTAAGCGGGCATTATAATTCGCACATCGTGCCGCAGGGCTTTGAGTGCGGCAGGCAGGCTGCCCGCGACATCGCCCAGTCCTCCGGTTTTGACAAGGGGGAGTGCTTCACTGGCGACAAATAGGATTTTTAATGCTTTGGACATAAGGTCTGCGATTATTCTCGTTGTTAATTAGTGCGCTGTCTGTTGCACTACACTCGGGCGGCCGCCCTCATTCGGGGAAGTTCGATGCGTTGCGTCTGATGGCGACGTCCTCAAGTTTTTGTTATCGCAGACGACAAGGTTGGAGTCAAATTCAAGGGCTTTTCAGTTGTGGGGTGGAATTCGTCGTGCCGGCAGCGCTGCCGGTGTGGTCGCACCCCTCATGCATTATCACTTTATTCCAGGAGGAATATTCTTATGCGCATGGCACTAATCGGTTTAGGGAAAATGGGGGGCAACATGGCGCGGCGTCTGTGCCGTGGCGGTATTGAGGTGGTGGGGTATAACCGCTCCCCGGCCATTGTTAACGCCCTGGCCGAGGAGGAGGGAATGGTGCCTGCGACATCGCTCAACGAGGCGGTAGAGAAGCTGACGGCTCCGCGTGTGGTGTGGCTGATGCTGCCTTGCGGCGAGCCGACGGAGCAGGCGATCGAGACGCTGATCCCACTGCTGGAGGCGGGTGATGTGATCGTCGACGGCGGTAACTCCAACTACCACGACACCCAGCGTCGCGGCGAGATGCTGGAACAGCATGAGATTCGCTATGTCGACTCTGGCACGTCGGGTGGTATCTGGGGGCTGGACAACGGTTACTGCCTGATGGTCGGTGGTACGCAGGAGGCGGTGGCCCATGTGGAACCGGCACTGAAGGTGCTGGCACCGGGGGCAGATCGTGGCTGGGCTCATGTCGGCCCTGTGGGGGCGGGTCATTTTACCAAGATGATTCATAACGGCATCGAGTACGGCATGATGCAGGCGATGGCCGAAGGCTTCGCGCTGATGAAGGGCAAGGAGGAGTTTAATCTTGATCTGGCCCAGATTTCCGAGTTGTGGCGTCACAGCTCCGTGGTGCGTAGCTGGTTGTTGGATTTAACGGCTGACGCCTTGCAGCAAGACCAGAAGCTGGCCGAAGTGGCACCGTTTGTACCGGACTCTGGCGAAGGCCGCTGGACGGTGATCGAGTCGATCGACCAGGGTACGGCAGCCCCTGTGCTGAGCCTGGCCATGAGCATGCGTTTTACCAGTCAGGACAAGGAAGGTTACGACTTCAAACTGCTCTCCATGATGCGTAACGCCTTTGGTGGTCACGCCGTGAAAAGGACGGGCGATGAGTAAAAAAGGCCCCACCAGTATTGTTATCTTTGGTGCCACGGGCAACCTCTCGCGCATCAAGTTGATGCCGGCGCTGTTTCAGCTGGAAAAAGCCGGGGAGCTGCCGGAGGGGACGAAGATCATCGCCTTCGCCCGCCGCCCCTGGGACGATGTGCAGTGGCGCGCCGAAGTGGCCGCCATGCTGGACGAGAAGTATCCGCGAGGCTACGACAAGGAGGCATTTCAGCGTTTCGCCGATAAAATGGAGTACCACCGGGGAGACCTGAACCAACAGGCCTCTTA
>JALTMR010000285.1 GCA_027001525.1 Gammaproteobacteria bacterium | reverse complement strand
TCTACGGTTATGACAACCTGCCTACCGCATCTCCTGTCGCCGCTTTGAGCGCCGAGCCGGAGCATGAAATCAAACAGCCAGCGGCCCGCATCCGCCAGCTTTTAGTGGACCGGGGTTACCAGGAAGCAATCACCTATAGTTTTGTTGATCCAAAAATTCAACGCTTGTTGCTACCGGATGTTGAGGAGGTGGCTCTGGCTAACCCACTCTCCGCCGAACTGTCTGTGATGCGTACGAGTCTTTGGCCGGGGCTGGTTCAGGCGTTGTCATATAACCAAAATCGGCAACAGTCCCGTGTTCGTTTCTTCGAAGTTGGTGTGAAATTTTCCACCCAAGGTGATGAAATCAGGGAGAAAAAGGTTATTGCCGGCCTGGTGTGCGGTAGTCTCAACATGCCACAGTGGGGAGAAAAACTGCGGGCCGTGGATTATTATGATCTCAAAGCAGATGTGGAGGCGTTGCTGTCCCTGGGGGGAGGCGGTGATCAGTACTGTTTTACCACCGCTGAGCACAGTGCCTTGCATCCCGGGCAAACGGCTTCGATCTCCCGGAGTGATGGTGCTGTCGTCGGTTGGCTGGGTGCTTTACACCCTTCCGTCGCCCGCCAACTGGGTATTAACGATAGCGCCTTTCTCTTTGAGCTGGATTTCTCGGTTTTTTCTCAGGGAGTCCTGCCGGTATTTTCCGAGCTTTCCAGGTTTCCGGCAATCAAGCGGGATATCGCTCTGGTGGTGTCGGAAGAGACAACGGCTCAGCAGGTACAGCAGGTCATCGCACAAAGTGCGGGGGACTACTTATCCCATTTGGAGTTATTTGACGTTTATCGAGGCGAAGGTATTGAAAAAGGTAGAAAAAGTATGGCGATGGGGTTGACCTTTCAAGATACTTCGCGCACCCTAACCGATCAAGAGGTCGAAGCTTTAATAAGCACGATTTTGGGTCGTTTAACCGAAGAATTACAAGCAACGCTGAGAGAGTAGGCTATGGCGTTAACAAAAGCGGACATGGCGGAAAAGCTCTTTGAAGAGCTCGGCTTAAACAAGCGCGAGGCCAAGGAGCTGGTCGAGATGTTTTTCGAGGAGATTCGCGGGGCCCTCGAAAATGGTCGTCAGGTAAAGTTGTCAGGTTTTGGAAACTTTAACCTGCGTGATAAGGGCGAGCGTCCAGGCAGGAACCCTAAGACCGGTGAAGAAATTCCCATTACCGCCCGTCGTGTAGTTACTTTCCATCCAGGTCAAAAATTGAAAGCTCGGGTGGAGGCATATGCTGGAACCCAGGAACAATAACGAATTCCCCGAAATACCCGCCAAGCGGTATTTCACCATCGGGGAGGTGAGTGATCTTTGTGATGTCAAATCACATGTACTTCGTTATTGGGAGCAGGAGTTTCCTCAGCTAAATCCCATCAAGCGCCGTGGTAACCGGCGCTATTACCAGCGTCATGATGTCATCACCATTCGTCAGATTCGTGGTCTTCTCTATGAGCAGGGCTTTACCATCGGGGGGGCACGTCAGCGTCTCGAAGATGCGGCGGCTAACGAAACTGAAAAGCCAAGTGAAAACCTGCAGTTAATTCAAACAATGCGGCATGAGCTTGAAGAGTTGCTTGCCACGTTGAGTGCAGAAAATTAACGGGAAAATAGGCTAGAGATTGCACGAGAAATGGGTTATTATTTGCGCCCTCTTTAGCAGTATACCGCTATCAAATAGAGATTCGGGGCGTAGCGCAGCCTGGTAGCGCACCTGCATGGGGTGCAGGTGGTCGCAGGTTCAAATCCTGCCGTCCCGACCAAATTTATCTAGATACAAAAAACGGCTGTCAGTTAATCTGACAGCCGTTTTTCATTTCAGCCACTGTGGGTTTGACGCGTGTCGGTTCAATCCATTGCCCAGGGGGCCCATCTTGATCGGCAATGTTAGCGCCAGTGCAGGGCCGCCAGCTCCCGATCCATGAGATCTGGATCGCCGAGATTTAGCTCCATAAGGCGTCGGAGGTGAGCTACGCTTTCAACGTCAATGTTGATTATGCGGCATCCTACATGGTTGTTTTCTTCGTGGGTGACAGCCACTTCGCCGGTGATCAGGCTGCCGCTGTCAGTGAAGATGAGCTCCAGTGAAAAGCGGTCGCCCTTGCCGCCCTGCCAGTTTTCGGGAATTTCCAGTAGCACGCCGTTGAGTGAAATATCCAAAAGTTTGGTTTGCCATTGCTCGTCATTTTGAGATAACACGACGTCGGCCTCAAAGGGTACCCGGCTGAAACGACGTTTCTCTTTTGGCTGGTTGCTCACGGCTTGCGTCCTCTTAACAGTCCTTGACTAACAACCTGTTAACGGTCAGTCAGCAGGTTTTCCAAAATCCTTTCATATATATCGGACAAAGCATCTAAATCCGCAACTTTTACGCACTCATTTATTTTGTGGATCGTTGCATTCAGGGGGCCGAGTTCGACGACCTGCGCCCCAGTAGGGGCGATAAAACGCCCATCAGAGGTGCCGCCCGAGGTGGACAGGGCCGGGGTGTAGCCTGTGGTCTCCTTAATCGCATCGCTTATAGCGGTGACCAGCTCCCCTTTGGGGGTCAGAAATGGCATACCGGACAAGTTCCACTCCGTCGTGAAATTCAGTTGGTGCTGGTTGAAGATGTGCTCCACGCGCTGTTGCAATTGCTCAGGAGTGACTTCGGTAGAAAAACGGAAATTGAATACCACTTCCACTTCGCCCGGAATCACGTTGGTTGCCCCGGTACCGGCGTGGATGTTGGAGATCTGAAAGGTAGTCGGGGGGAAGTAGTCATTGCCCTGATCCCACGCCTGGGCACAGAGTTCAGTCAGCGCCGGAGTGATTCGGTGGATGGGGTTATCTGCCAGGTGAGGGTAGGCCACATGGCCCTGGGTGCCTTTGACGGTAAGAGTGCATCCGAGGGAGCCGCGTCGCCCATTTTTGATGACATCGCCGACCTTATCGGTGCTGCTCGGTTCACCGACCAGGCACCAGTCTATTTTTTCACTGCGGTTTTCCAGATGTTCAATGACCTTCACTGTGCCCCCGGTTGCCGGCCCCTCCTCGTCGCTGGTGATGAGGTAGCCAATGGAGCCTTTATGGTCTGGGTGGTTGGCAATAAAGCGCTCACAAGCGGTGACAAAAGCCGCCACACTTCCTTTCATATCGGCTGCGCCGCGACCATGCAGGAAACCGTCGCGCAGTTCCGGTTTAAACGGGTGGGAGTCCCATTGCTCCAGCGGGCCCGGGGGAACCACATCGGTGTGGCCAGCAAATACAAAGAGCGGCCCTTCGGTGCCTCTGCGAGCCCAGAAATTATCTACCTCACCAAACCGTAGTGGTTCTGTGTTGAAGCCAATGGCATCAAGACGTTTCATCATCAGTGGCTGGCAGCCGGCATCATCCGGGGTGACGGAGGTGCGAGAGATTAGGTCGATGGCGAGTTTAAGCGTCTCGGAGAGATTTGTATCTGACACAGTCTACCTTTCATTGGCAATTTCGATGAGATTCAGGTCCGGGTCACGAATGTAGATGGAGAGCAGCGGACCCCGCGCACCAGTGCGTTCCACCGGCCCCTCAATGATATCAATTTCCTGACGGCGAAGGTGAGCGATTAGTTCTGGAATGCTTAACTTGGTGATAAAGCATAGATCTGCCGAGCCGGGTGTAGGGAAGGTTGCTTTGGGTTCAACTTCTTCTCCCGCCTGGTGGAGGTTGATTTTCTGTTCCCCGAAGTTGAGTGCGGTGCGGTCGTTCCCAAACCTGGTTATGGTCATGCCGAGTTGTTCGTAAAAGGCACAACTGCGGCGAATGTCAGTCACGGTCAGTACGAGGTGGTCAAGATGATGGATGAGCATGGCACTCCGTCCGTTGCTTATTTAGATCTCAGGTTTCGTAGCAGGCGCCCCGTTTTATAGCGAATCACCCGGTAGAGGCTGGGTGCGAATAGTGTGTCGAGTTGTTTGCTCACTTCCGGGGTCAGTTGGATTTGGGCTGCGCCCAGATTTTCAGTCAATTGCTCTAGTCGGCTGGCTCCGGTGATGACGCTGGAAACGCCCGGCTGTGCCATTGCCCAGGCGATACTGAGCTGGGCACGGCTGCAATTGAGTGCATCGGCCACGTTGCGCAGTGCCAATACCTTCTGACGCAAGTGTTCTGTGTACAGTCGTTTGCGAATAGAGGGGATCTGGTCGAGGCGTGAGTCTCGGGGCACACCGTTATCATATTTTCCGCTGAGAATGCCGGAAGCCAGCGGGCTGAATGTCACCATGCCGAGGTTGTGGCGGCTGGCTTCTGGCTGGGTGTCCTGTTTGAATTTGAGTTGGCTGACCAGGTTTAACTCGGGCTGCTCTACCAGCGGGGGGATAAGCCCATGTTTTTGGGCGAGGCGTTGAGCCTCATGGATCTGCCGGCTGCTCCACTCACTGGTTCCCCAGTGGCGGATTTTACCCTGCTTGATGAGATCGTTCATGGCCATCACGGTCTCTTCCAGCGGGGTGTCGGGATCGTAGCGG
>JALTMR010000284.1 GCA_027001525.1 Gammaproteobacteria bacterium | reverse complement strand
ACACTTTTGGATACCCCTATTTTGTGATTCAGTTTTTTCTCTTGTCCGGCTTGGTTGCCAGGCGTGTCAATGATGACTTCAGTGAAAGCTACTGGGTCCGACTGGAGAAGATGATGGAGTTCATGGGGCGCCTTGTTGAGGGGGGAGAGTTTGTTCCCATGATCGGTGATGCTGATGATGGCTACGTGCTGGATCTTGACGATGGTCAGCGTGATTATCGGCGTATATTGGCTGTGGGGGCGGTGCTTTTTAAGCGCTCCGATTTTAAATCATGGTCCGGCTCATTTTCGGAAGGTGCCTGGTGGCTGCTGGGGGATGAAGGGCGAGCTCAGTACGACGCACTGAAGGATGCATCGGACAGCCTGTTGACCTCTATTGCCTTCACCGATGCCGGTTACTATTTGCTCCAGTGTGGCCGGGCGGATGAGCGGATTAGCGTGTTATTCGATTGTGCTGAGTTGGGCTATGGCGCGATTGCTGCTCATGGGCATGCCGATGCCTTGAGTGTTGTGGTCCGGGCCTATGGGGCCGACGTGTTGGTTGATCCAGGTACCTATGACTACTACACCTATCCGCAGTGGCGGGATTATTTCCGCAGTACACGTGCACATAATACTGTGGCCGTTGATGGTGCGGATCAGTCAGAAATGCAGGGCCGCTTTCTTTGGGGGAGTCGTGCAAACAGTACGTTGCTGGATTGGCAGGCAACAGAATTTAATTCACTGGTGGTGGGTGAGCATGATGGCTATTGTCGTCTGGATGAGCCGGTGGTCCATCGGCGCAGTGTCGCCCTGGATCATCGTGAGAGAACGATTGTTATTACCGATGAATTAGTAGGAAAGGGGGCGCACGATGTCTCCATTCATTTTCACTTCGGTGAGACTTGTGAAATGGATAAAGATGCATTGGCTGCCGGTCACTGCTTAATTTCATTCGGCGATCACTCGGTAGAGATGGTGTTCGATGAAGCGTTAAGTCTCGAGGCTGTGAAAGGTGCTGAATCGCCCATCGGGGGGTGGCTGAGCAGGGGGTACCACAGAAAGGTTCCTACGCTTATGGTGGTGGGGCGAGGGAAAATACTGGGTAATGCCAAATTTGTGACAACGATGAAATTTGCGGCTTGATTGCAGTTAACCAGGCCGCAAGAGAAGAGCTGTATCGCGTTGCTATTCCGGTGGCAAGCTCTGCCGTCAGGCTTGTAGAAGCGTTTGTATTGCATCGGCCGTTCGGGGAGCCGTTTGGCCGTCCCAAAGCTCTGGTACGGATCCCTTCTTGAATTCACCGTTCAAGATCTGACCGACATACGCTTCAATGTCGTCAATGGTGCAGAGTTCATTGCTGCCCTGGGTTACGGTAATTGGTCGTTCGGTATTGGGTCGCAGGGTAAGGCATGGGATTTTTAGGTACGTCGTTTCCTCTTGAATACCGCCCGAGTCAGTGATTGCCATCTTGCTATTCAGTACCATGTTCATGAATCGGATGTAGTTTAACGGCTCCAGCAGGTGGATATTGTTATTTGCCTCAAGGGAGGCGATGAGGTCTGTTTTTTCAAGATTTTTTCGTGTTCTGGGGTGCACCGGGAAGGCGATCGGGATTTTGGTTGAAATGCGTTCCAGTGTGTCGCATAGCTTTTTGAGGCTGTCGGGGTCATCTACGTTAGCTGGCCGATGGAGAGTTGCCACAGCATAGCTGCCCTTGCTGAATCCATAGTCTTCGTAGGTGTGGTGTTGCTCGATCTTGTCCCGCAGCATCTCAAATGAGTCGATCATAATATTGCCAACCCGAGTAATTTTGTCTGGATTTACACCTTCATTGATCAGGTGTTCATCCCCGTCGGGTGACGGTGTCCACAGTGCGTCGGCCAATACATCTGTTGCTAGGCGATTAATTTCCTCGGGCATGCTGCGGTCAAAAGACCTCAGTCCGGCTTCCAGATGTGCGATAATCGGGCGATGAAGTGATGATGTTCCGGTTGCTCCGTAGTTAATCTTCGCCGCCGCCAATGTACAGGCAATGGTGGAGTTTACATCGCCAACGACCACGACCAGGTCCGGCTTTGTTTCCATGGCGGTTTTTTCGTAGGCAATCATGACTCTTCCCGTTTGCTCCGCGTGAGAGCCTGTTCCTGCGCCCAGGTGGATATGGGGGGAAGGAAGACGAAGATCGTCAAAAAAAGCATCAGACATATTGATGTCGTAATGTTGTCCAGTGTGAACAATGACCGGGTTGGCCCAGTCTCTTTTGCACAGCTCATGGTAGAGCGGTGCGATTTTCATAAAATTAGGGCGGGCTGCTGCGATAAGATGAATTGTATAAGGCATTTTTTCCCTTTTGTGGCATTCCGTTGTTGTGGCGGGCAAGAGCGTGGCATGCAACGCAGTGATTTCTGCGAGCCATTATAACCAATGAGGGAGAGGTTCTTGCTAAAATTTTCATTGTTACCTATGGAAACCCTTTACTATGCACAGGTGTGTCTGAGTGGAGTTGGTTTCAATAGTAAGTAGGAGTTGAATATGGCATACCAGCTTGTCAGGGGCAATCTAGTTGGTGATAAGGACAGACTGCTAGCTTTTTGGCATGCGTACGGCGAAGCTTCGTTGAACGAAAAATATGCGTGGATTTACGAAAAAAATCCCGATGGGCAGGTGTTGTTCTGGCTGTTGATACATGAAGAGTCGGGCGAAGTTGCTGGCGCAACGACACTGTTTCCCCGAAAATTTGTCGTTGATGGCCAGTTGCGTGAGGGAAGCGTCGCTGGCGATTTGCTCATTAGTCCCCACCATCGGTCACTGGGGCCTGCCATGATGCTTCAGCGGGCGGTCGTTGAAGAGGTGAATCAGCAGGGATCAGGGTTTGTGGTGATATACCCCAACAAAAATGCATCGTTAATCGCTAAGCGGGTAGGCTATAAAAAGGTTGGCCATCTTGCGCGGTTAGTCAGGCCCGTCTCCGCGTCGCCTGTTCTGGCTGTGCTAAATATCCCGGGGGCGTTGAAGGTGCTGGTTAAGCCACTGCTGGAAGTTGGTTTTAGCCTGGTATTGTCTGATGCCTTTCGTGACAAGAGCCTGAATTTCAGGGCGGTGGACAGGGTCGGTGGTGATTTTGACCAACTCTGGGGCGAGTATAGCAGGCAACTTAGTTTTGCCGCTCAGCGTTCCTGTCATTATATGAACTGGAAGTATGGGGATGATCCGGATGACAAACACCGGTTTTATATCGCTGAGAACCGGAGTACTGGCGTAATGGAAGCGTGCCTGGTCTATAGGAAGGATGAGGATGCACTTGAAATTCGTGACTTTATTCCTGCGCCGGACTCGACTGTAGGGCGCAAACTGCTGCGCAAGTTTTCGTTGTTTGCAAGGCAGTCAGGTGCTTCCCGTGTCATCATTAACTCTCTTTCTGGCAGTGAGTATTTTGACTGTTGTGTCCGTGCGGGTTTTCGAGAGGGAAAACCGGGAAGGATCGTCATGGCATACAACGGCGAGGGAGGTATCGACGTCGTTGGGAAGTTGAATGATGGCAGTGGGGTTATGCTCATGATGAGTGATGAGGACACGTAGCCGCCATAGGCGAGTCTGTTTGCCATCGGCGGGGTATGTTTAACAATAAAATAATAAATAAAAAATATATGGACGTTTCTGTTTTAAGGACCCGATCAGAAGTGGATGCGCTCGCAGGGGAGTGGAACGAGCTGCTAACAAACTCTGACGCTAATAGTATTTTTCTTAGCTGGGAGTGGGTATCCACCTGGCTTAATATTCATCCGGAAAAAGAACTCATGGTTATTGCTGTTCGCGGTAGTACGGGTGAATTGCAGGGTGTGGCACCATACTACATTTCAGATATGTTGTTTTTGGGGTTCATTCGCTATCGGGTATTAAAGATTGTTGGTGATGCTGAATCGGGCGCCGAGTACCCGGACTGGATTGTCAGAAAGAGTTGTGCTGAATTAGTGACCGACTCGATCGCCCGCAGTTTGAAGTCATTGGCAACGATGTGGGATTGCATTTGGATGCCAAGGGTTGCTGGTTGGACAAATGCGGTGACTAGAATAGAGGTGGCCTGTTGCCGGGCTGGCTTATCTTTTCGTAAGCGTCGTCACGAATTTAGCGGTTTCATCCTGCCAAAAGATATTTCCACGTACGAGAAGAGTTTTACCAAGAATCGAAAGCAACAACTTAGGCGGCAGCGGAAAAAAATTTTTTCTGATGGCGTGTCTTTGGTTCACTGCCTGGAAGAAGATGAAATTCAACCGTTCCTTGACAAACTGTTTGAGCTGAACTCGCAACGCTGGAATAAACTTGGTTTGCAGGGCACTTTTGAACGAAAGCCGAAAGAAGAGGCTTTCTACCGTGAGTTCGTTCCCGTAGCGTTTAGCCGGGGTTGGCTGGTTTTTGCCGGTCTTCAGGATGGCTCAGAGCTAAAGTCGCTACAGATTGGCTACGTCTACAATCGTCGTTTTCATCAGCTGCAAGAGGGGTTTGATCCCAATTACACTGGTGGCGTGGGGAATG
>JALTMR010000283.1 GCA_027001525.1 Gammaproteobacteria bacterium | reverse complement strand
CCAAAGCAGTCTGTCCAGCCGCTCTGCCTGCTGCGGGCTGGCGGTGTGGAGATAGACCCCATGGCCGAGCCGGTAGGCCTTCTCTACCACCCGGCAGGCGAACAGATCCCTTGCTTGAGGGGTGTCGCCAGCCAGGATGTAGAAGTCAACTCGGGTCATGGGGCACAGGGTAACGGTCTTTATTTATCCGCACAATAATCGAGTAAATATTGGGTCAGTAGTGGCACGGGGCGGCCCGTCCCCCCTTTTTTCTCACCCGATTTCCAGGCCGTGCCGGCGATATCGAGGTGGGCCCAGTGAAACTTTTTGGTAAAGCGCGAGAGAAAGCAGGCGGCGGTAATGGTGCCGGCGTCACGGCCACCAATATTGGCCATGTCGGCAAAGGGGCTTTTGAGCTGATCCTGATACTCCTCCCACAGTGGCAGCTCCCAGACGCGGTCGCCACTGCTCTTGCCGGCGTTCTCCAGGTCGTGAACAAGCGGGGGGTGGTTGCCCAGCACGGCCGACGGGTGGCGCCCCAGGGCGACGATGCAGGCCCCGGTCAGTGTGGCGATGTCGATTACCACTTCCGGCTTGAAACGCTCGCTGTAGGTGAGGGCATCGCACAGTACCAGGCGGCCTTCAGCATCGGTATTGAGAATCTCGATGGTCTGGCCCGACATGCTGGTGACGATGTCGCCAGGCTTGTTGGCGGCACCGTCCGGCAGGTTCTCACAGGCCGGCACGACCCCGATCACGTTAATGGGCAGCTTCAGCTCCGCAGCGGCTTTCATCACCCCGAAGACGCTGGCGGCACCGCACATGTCGTACTTCATCTCGTCCATCGCCGCGCCGGGTTTCAGAGAGATACCGCCGGCATCAAAGGTAATCCCCTTGCCCACGAAGACGACGGGTTTGTCCGCCGCGTCGCCCCCGCGGTAGTTCATTACAATGAGTTTGGGGGGCTGGCGGCTGCCCTTGGCGACCGACAGAAAGGAGCCCATCTCCAGCTGCTCCAGCTCATCCTGGTTGAGGACTTCCGAGAGAATGTTGTCGTACTCCTTGTCCAGGGTTTGTGCCTGCGCCGCCAGGTAGCTGGGGGTGCAGATGTTGCCGGGCATATTGCCCAGGTCCTTGGTGAGCTTGACCCCCTGAGCGATGGCGTAACCCTCGGCCACCGCTTTTTCGCTGTCTGCCAGATTGCGACGGCTGTTGACGGTGAGGACGATTTTACGCAGTGGCCGGCGGGTGGTGTCTTTCTTTGATTTGAAATTGTCGAAGCTGTAGAGGGCATCTTCCATGACTTCAACGGCCTGGCGAATATTCCAGTGGCTGTCGCGGCCCTTGACGTGTAATTCCGTGAGGTAGCAGACCGCCTCCATGGCGCCAATGTCATTGAGCTGGGTGACGGTGGTGGTCATGATCTGGCGGTACTGGGCGTCGTGCAGGTCGCGCTCACGGCCGCAACCCACCAGCAAAACCCGGTCGCAAAGGGTGTTGGGGGCGTTATGCAGGAGCAGGGTCTGGCCGATTTTCCCCTCCATGTCGCCGCGGCGAATCAGGTTTGAGATAAAGCCTCCGCTCACCTCGTCCAGGCGTTCAGCCGCGGCTGACAGACGCCGGGGCTCGAACACGCCCACCACTACGCAGGCGGTGCGCTGTTTTTCTGGATTGCCGCTTTTTGCAGTAAACTCCATTACCGTTCCTCTCTACGCTACGTTCTAAATCAGGTACAAGGTTTTAAGCTGGGGAAAAACAGGGTTTTTGACTATTTTCTTGAAACAGGCAGAAAACCCGCGATCATCGCGCGTGGCTGTTTGGCCCGGTCCACCCAATACACCGCCCCGCACGAATAACCGACTATTTGGCAAAGTTTACTCCTTATGAAGGTTTTTTCCAGAGATCACTTAAACTTAGCGGTGAGGCGCGTGCGCCGTTGATCATCGAACGCTATCTGTTAAAAGAGTTATTGGCCACCCTGGTTGCCGTGATCTCCGTTCTGTTTCTCATCTTTGTCAGTAGCTGGTTTGCGCGTTTATTGGGGCAGGTCTCGGCCGGGGGCATCCAGGTTGATGTGATTTTTCTGCTGCTTTCCCTTAAATCTCTCGATGCGTTGATGATTTTGTCACCTTTAGCGCTCTATCTGGCGGTACTGCTGAGCTTCGGGCGACTCTACAAAGACAGTGAAATGGCGGCGATGCTGGCCTGTGGGGTCAGCCCGTTACGTTTGCTGCGTCTGGTGTTCTGGTTCGCCGCCGGATTTTCCTTGTTGGTGGCGTTGATTGCGCTCTATCTGGCACCGCTGGCCAACGCCGAGCGTTTTGGCATCCAGGGACGAATGGAGGCGATGACGGGGCTGGAGTCGGTGGCTGGCGGGCAGTTTCGCCAGTTGGCCAATGGTCGTCTGGTCTTTTACGCCGAGCGTTTGGCCGATGACGGCAAGACGATGGAAAACGTCTTCATTCAGGGGCAGCGTGACGGGGTGTTGAATCTGGTGGTGGCCGATCGCGCTTACCGCATTGAGAATGAGGAGATTGGCGGTAGCTATCTGGTGCTGGAGGACGGCCACCGCTACGAAGGCAACCCCGGCAGCGGCAGTTTTCGCATGATCGATTTTCAGGAGCACGGCATCCTGATCAAGGAGCGCGAAACGGTATTGACGGTGAGCAAAACGGTGGCCAAACCCACCCTGGCGCTGCTGGAATCTGACCACCCGAAAGATCAGGCGGAGTTGCAGTGGCGTCTGTCCATGCCCATTTCGGCAGTCCTGCTGTCGCTGCTGGCGGTCTACCTGAGCAAGAGCAACCCGAGGCAGGGGCGCTATGCCAAATTCTTTCTGGGTATTCTCATCTATGTCATCTACAGCAATCTGCTGGGGGTGGGTAAAGCCTGGGTAGAGAAAGGCCAGGTGTCGCCGGCGCTGGGGTTGTGGTGGGTTCATGGCATCGTTGCCGTTGTGCTGCTGGTGCTTATCTTTCGTCAATATCAGGAGCAGCGCCAGGCCGGGCGTTTGCTGGCCGGGGCGAGCTGATGAAGCTGCTGGATCGTTACATCGGCGTGACTGTGCTGCAGAGTATTGGCGTGGTGATGGTGGTGCTCCTGGCGCTGTTTGCCTTTGCCACGTTTGCCGGTGAGCTGGAGAAGGTGGGGCGCGGCAGTTACGATGCCCTGGCGGCAGGCATATACAGCCTGTTGCTGATGCCTCGCCTGGCCTATCAGCTCTTTCCCATCGTGGTGCTGATCGGCAGCATCATCGGCTTGGGGATGATGGCCAGCAATAGCGAGCTGGTGGTCATTCGCGGGGCCGGCGTGTCGCTCAGGCGGATCATCTGGTCAGTGATGCGGGTGGGGCTGCTGCTGATGGTGTCGATGGTGGTGGTGGGCGAGTACGTCGCCCCCATCGCGGAATCGAAGGCCCAGAGCCTCAAAGCTGAAGCGCTGCAGGAGCGCGTCAGCTTCCGTTCTGATACCGGCTTATGGGCGCGTGATGGCAACCGCTTCATTCACATTCAAAATCTGATGTCGCCTCACTCCGTCGGGCGCGTCTCCGTCTACGAATTTGATGACCAGAATCGCCTGACCGTGATGACCAAAGCCCGCACTGCCGAGTTTGACGACAAGGGCTGGACGCTGAACCAACTGACCCAGAGTCAGATCTCCACCAAGGGCGTCACCACCGAGCGAAAACCGCAGGAACACTGGGACTCGCTGCTTGAGCCGGAGATTATGAGCGTTGTGACCGTCAAACCCGACTATCTCTCCTTCATCGGGCTCTACCGCTATATCGGCTACCTGCAGGAGAACGGGCTGGATGCCGGCCGCTACCAGCTGGCGCTATGGCGAAAAATTATCTCGCCCCTGGTCACGCTGGTGATGATCCTGGTCGCCGTGCCCTTCGTCTTTGGTTCCCTGCGCTCCACCGGTATTGGTCAGCGTATCTTCGTGGGCACACTGGTGGGTATCGGTTTCTATATGGCCGATCAGGCTTTGGGGCAGATGGGACTGGTTTACGGGCTGCCGCCGGCCCTGGGGGTGTTTGTGGCACCGCTGGCCTTTTTGGGTGGGGCGCTCTATATGATTAGCCGGATTCGTTAGCCGTGCTTGAAAAGGTGGTCGACCGTTCCTGCGAACGCTGCCTTGTTGCGACAAATTTGTGGCACGCTATCATGTGCATGCTGCTTGTTACACCACACTGGAATGAGCCTCGGGGAGTGGCGGGTTACATGCTCCATCTTGAAGAAATCTATAGAGATAAAACGATATGAGAGTCGTGTCGGTATTGATCATTGCATGGATGCTCGTTGCGTGTGCATCCACTTCCAACGGGGAGTCGGATATTGAGCTGAGCATGTTGCGCTACGAGAAAGCGTGGCGCTGGAACAACGGCGAGATGGTGTCGCGTTTTCATCGGCCGGAGTCGTACAATCCTCAGGCCCTGGCTCAGCTCGGGCAAGTACGGATTGGCAATTACGAGGTGCTTAACCGGCGTTATCTGAGCAAAGATCGCATGGTTCAGCGGGTGCGTTTTACCTACTATTT
>JALTMR010000282.1 GCA_027001525.1 Gammaproteobacteria bacterium | reverse complement strand
ACTTCATCAAGTCGCCGCAGGAGTGGCAACCCATCCCCGGCAGCCTGGAGGCCATCGCCCGCTTGAGCCGGGCGGACTACCGGGTGGTGGTGGCCACCAACCAGTCGGGCGTGGCACGGGGGTTGTTCGATCTGGAAACCCTCATGGCCATTCATGACAAGATGCACCGCCTGGTTGCTGAGGCGGGGGGGCACATTGAGGCGGTGTTCTACTGCCCCCACGGGCCGGACGATGGCTGCGACTGTCGCAAACCCAGGCCGGGGATGTTTTGCGATATTTCGCGCCGCCTGATGGTGGATCTCGATGGTGTACCCGCTGTGGGCGATTCCCTGCGCGACCTTCAGGCTGCCCGTGCTGCCGGCGCGACGCCGCTGCTGGTGCGTACCGGCAAGGGCAGGCGGACATTGGCCAGGCCCGAGACGGTGACGGGCATCGATGTCTTTGATGATCTGGCGGCTGTCGTCGATCAACTCCTGGCTTAGAGGTCTCTCATGCTACTCATTCGCTCCACGCTGTTTTTTATCGTCATGGTGGTGACGGCCATTTTGATCGCGCCGCTGGCCATTCTTACCTATCCGTTTAAATTCCCAACGCGCTATCGGCTCATCAGCCAGTGGGCGCGCTTTAACATCTGGTGGCTGGGGGTGACGTGTAACCTGCGCCACGAGGTGGAGGGGGCGGAACATCTGCCCCGGGAGACGGCGATTGTCTTCGCCAAACATCAGTCCGCCTGGGAGACGCTGGCGCTGCAAGTGATCTGTCCGCCCCAGACCTGGGTGCTGAAGCGGGAGCTACTGCGCGTGCCCTTTTTCGGCTGGGGGCTGGCGATGCTGGAGCCGGTGGCCATCGATCGTGCCTCCGGTCGCAAAGCCTTGCAGCAACTCATTACCCAGGGCAAAGCGCGGCTGGAGAGCGGCCACTGGATTATCATCTTCCCGGAAGGCACCCGTATGCCGCCTGGCCAGCGCCGCCGTTTCGGCTACGGTGCGGCCAAACTGGCGGAGAAAAGCGGTCACGTGGTTGTTCCCATCGCCCACAATGCCGGTGATTACTGGCGGCGGCGCTCGTTTGTGAAATACCCCGGTGTTATTAAAGTCAAAATTGGCCCGCCCATCGAGACCAAAGGGCGTAAAGCGGCGGAGATTAACGAAGAGGCCGAAGCCTGGATCGCCAATGCCATGACCGAGATTACCGGCGTGGTGGAAGAGGTGGTGGAGCGCAAGAAACGCTAGTGTGGTGGCGCGTATGCCATCAGGAAGGTGTTTGTCCTTGCTGAACCAAGCTTGCTGTTTTGTGTCGGATAGATCAATCCGGCTCGATTGCCGCCGGCTTCGTTACGCGCTCACGGGCGTAACACCCCAATAACCGCCCCATGGACTGAGAGGAGAGGGAAGTGGAACAGATTATCGCTCATCCCCTTTTTCAGTCGGCGCTGCTCCCCTTCTCGGTATCGCTTGTGGCGGTGCTGGCGCTGAGGCGTTTTGGCTGGTTTTGGGCTGGTCTGGCGCTAGCGCTGGGTTTCTATGCCTCTGTCTATCTTATTAATGGTGTTGACCTTTTTCCCCTGCGCAGTACCCAGAAAATAGTGCTTGCCGGCCTGATCGCTGTGGCGTTGGGGCTGTTGCTTGATACGCTGCGGCTGCGGCGCTACATCAAGTCGCTGTTGGCTCTGGCGGTTGTTGCCGTGGTGCTCTGGTTGATCTGGCCCCGTCTTAACCGGCTGGTGGGCTGGGAACTCTATCTGACGGCACTGGCGAGCGGGCTCTATGGCGTTTGGTTGGTGACGCTTTTTGCGCCGCTGCGCAACCAGGCGGTGCGGGCCGACGCCGCTGTGATGGTGCTGGCGCTGGGCACGGGGATCACTGCACTGCTTGGGGCGACAGCGCTTTACGGCCAGCTGGCATCAGCGATTGCCGCCGCTGCGGGGGCCAGGTTGCTGGTGAATCTGATGGGTAAACAGGCAGCCGCGGGGTGGGTAATGCTGCTGCCCGCCACGCTGTTGTGTGCGTTGTTGGGGGTGGGGGCGGTGGTCTACGCCAAACTGCCCGGCTACAACCTGGTGCTGTTTGCCCTGATTCCCCTGCTGGCGCAGCTGCCCTTGCCTGCGTGGCCGAAGTGGCGTGAGGGGCTGGCGATTACGGCAGTCTGTCTGCTGCCGGTATCTATTGCGATCTATCTGACATGGCAGGCGGAGGGAGGCCTGCCATACTAAGTCCAACTAGGAGCCTGTCGGACTTAGGTAATCGTAGCGAGCATGGTGGGAGAGCGAGTGCAAATCTTTACGATTTTGAGGCGCATAGCGGGGCTATGTAACGAAAAATCGGGGAGATTTGAACCACTCTCCCGTCAGCACAGCAGGTTATTCCTAAGTCCGACAGGCTCCTGGGGGGCGTCTGTTATTTCAAGCAAGGCACACCATTGTGCAACAACGAGGAGGCGTTATGCATAAGCAACTATTGGGTTCCACTCTGTGGTTTTTGTCGGGATTGGCTCTGTCTGGTGCTGCCGTGGCGGCGGAGAGCTACACCGTTGATCCGACCCACACCTACCCCAACTTCACCATCAACCATCTCGGTTTTTCTACCTTGCATGGCCGTTTCAATAAAACGGAGGGTACGCTTGAGATCGACTGGAAGAAGAAAACGGGTGCTGTGGATATCGTCATCGATGCTGAGTCGATCGACACCGGCTTTGCCAAGCGCGATGACCATTTACGCTCCCCCGATTTTCTCAATGCGGCGGAGTTTCCCGAGATCACCTACCGCTCGACCCGCCTGATTCTCGACGCCAATGGCAAGTCGGCCACTGTTGAAGGCCACCTCACCATTATGGATGTCAGCAAGCCGGTGACGCTGATTGTGGACAGCATCAACTGCGGTGACCACCCGATGAAAAGGGGAACTTACGTTTGCGGTTTCAACGCTACGGCTGCCATCAAACGCTCGGATTTCGGCATTAACTACGCACTGCCCGCTGTGGGTGATGAGATGGCGCTGAACATTGAGCTGGAAGCGGTGAGGGATTAGGGGGCGTCGTTCTCAAGCCCCGTTCGTGGTGAATCTGTTCTGTGGCGGGGCTGTGCTTTTCAGTACGGCGTCTCTTGCGTTGGCGGGCATCGATTGCTCAGGTTGGCGAAATCTTGCAACGAAAGCGTTTCAGGCCGGGCGCTTGGATTTACGCCGGCTGCCGCCATCTGCTCTGCACTCAGGTAGGTCTTCAAGGCATTACGCAAGGTTTTGCGGCGCTGGGTGAAGGCTTGGTTCACCAGGCGGGCAAACAGGGCTTCGTCGTTGATCTGTACGGGTGGTGTTTTATGGGGCACCAGTCGGGCAACGGCGGATTCCACCTTGGGCGGCGGGTTGAAGGCCCCGGGGCCAACGTTGAATAGCTTGGTAACCCGGCAGTGGTATTGCAGCATGATGCTGAGGCGGCCGTAGTTTTTCTCCCCCGGCTGGGCGGCCATACGCTCGATCACCTCTTTTTGCAACATGCAGTGGATGTCGGCGATGCAGTCCAGCTGCGCCATGAGATGAAACAGCAGCGGGGTGGAGATGTTGTAGGGCAGATTGCCGATAAGGCGCAGTTTGCCGCTCTCGCCAGCCAGCGCACGGAAATCGAATTTAAGGGCATCACCGCAGTGGATTTGCAGTACCTCACCCGAAAACTGTCGCTGGAGTCGTTCCACCAAATCGCGGTCGATCTCCACCACCTCGATTTTGCCGGCTGCCTCGATCAGTGGGGCCGTTAATGCGCCAAGGCCAGGGCCGATTTCGACAATGCGATCCCCCGCCTTCGGTTTCAGGGCGTTGACGATGCGCTGAATGACATGGCTGTCCTGAAGAAAGTTCTGACCAAAACGTTTGCGGGCGCGGTGACCTTGGAGGCTCATGATTTTTCCTTCTTCTGCCGCATCTGACGGCGACGGCTCATGTCGATGGCGGCCTCCAGGGCGGCTGCCAGGCTGTGGTAGCTGGCCTGGCCGCTGCCAGCCAGTTCGAGGGCGGTGCCATGATCGACCGAGGTGCGAATGATGGGCAGCCCGAGGGTGACATTGATGGCCTGGCCAAAGCCTTTGTGCTTGAGCACCGGCAGGCCCTGGTCGTGGTACATCGCCAGAGTGGCATCCGCCTCTTGCAGAAAACGGGGGACGTAGAGCGTGTCCGCCGGCAGCGGGCCCACAAGCTGCATCCCTTCGCTCCGCAACTTGTCCAGCACCGGAATAATCACATCGATCTCTTCATGCCCCAGGTGGCCGTCTTCGCCGGCGTGGGGGTTCAGGCCGCAGACGAGAATGCGGGGCTGCTGGATGCCGTACTTGTGCTGCAGGTCGTGGTGCAAAATGCGGATGACCTTTTCCAGTCGCGCCGGGGTGATGGCGTCGGCCACCTCGCGCAGGGGCAGGTGGGTGGTGGCCAGCGCCACCCGCAGACCGGCGGTGGTCAGCATCATCACCACCTGATCGGTGTCGGTGTGGTCTGCCAGAAACTCGGTGTGGCCGCTGAACGGGACGCCCGCCTCGTTG